>JAQWCI010000005.1 GCA_028706005.1 Lachnospiraceae bacterium | reverse complement strand
GGGTCATACTTGCAGAATCAGAACTTTTTGAGACGGGAGTCACCTGCGCTGATGTAGATTTTCAGCGGCTTGTGCATGACAGACAGAGAATGAATACCTTTGGGCAGGAGGGGACAGGCAATGATTATGTGCATATTCCTGTTCATATAGCGGCCTGCGAAACGGCCGTGAAGAGAGCTTTTGATCCGAAGCCGTTCGTGCCGTCAGATGAGAAGAAGAGAAGAGAGCGCTGCGAGGAGATCTTTGCCATTCAATCGAGAGGACTCAAAAAGCGCTTTGAGCACACACACTGCAGCACCGCAGTTATCGGTGTCTCCGGAGGGCTGGATTCAACGCTTGCACTGCTCGTCGCTGCAAGGGCATTTGATCTTCTCGGAATAAAAAGGGAGAACATTCTTGCAGTGACGCTGCCATGTTACGGCACAACTGAGCGCACACATTCAAATGCAATGGAACTTGCAAAAACTCTTGGCGCAACACTAAAGGAAGTCAATATAAAAGAAGCCGTGGGGATTCATCTGCGTGATATCGGGCACGACCCTGAAGTGCAGGATGTGACTTATGAGAATTCGCAGGCCAGAGAGCGGACACAGATCCTGATGGATCTTGCAAATCAGTCAAACGGACTTGTCATCGGAACAGGCGATATGTCTGAGTTGGCTCTTGGCTGGGCGACTTACAACGGGGATCACATGTCCATGTACGGCGTGAACGCGGGAGTGCCAAAAACACTGGTACGGCACCTTGTCAGCTACTGCGCTGACACAGCAGGAAACGATGACCTGCGCGCAGTGCTGCTGGATGTCCTTGATACGCCTGTTTCCCCTGAACTCCTTCCCCCGACAGCGGACGGGATGATCTCACAGAAGACAGAGGATCTTGTAGGACCTTATGAACTGCATGACTTTTTCCTTTATTACATGCTCCGCTGGGGCTTTGGACCGGACAAGATAAGGCGCATCGCAAATATTGCGTTTGATGGCGTGTACGATGATCGTGTAATTATTAAGTGGCTTAAGAAGTTCTACTACAGGTTTTTTGCCCAGCAGTTTAAACGCTCATGCCTGCCGGACGGACCAAAGGTCGGTTCAGTGGCATTATCACCGAGGGGCGATTTCAGGATGCCGAGTGACGCATCTGTGAGCGCGTGGATAAAGGAACTGGAGTGAGCATGAGAAGTGCTTCACTCGGCAGAACTTGTTTTGACCGGATATCCTGAAAGTGAGGTCGCTTGTGAAACTTGAATTTACTAAGATGGAAGGCTGCGGAAATGATTACGTTTATGTAAACGGATTTACGCAGAAAGTAAAGGCTGAGGACAAACCGGCTCTTGCTGTAAAGCTTTCGGACAGACATTTCGGTATAGGCGGAGATGGACTGATCTTCATAAACCCAGGGAAAACTGCGCCGTTTGAAATGGAAATGTATAACCTGGACGGGACTCGCGGCGAGATGTGCGGGAACGGAATACGATGCGTCGGAAAGTACATTTATGATCACGGTCTTTGCGCTGATACGAACATTGATGTCGAGAGCGCAGGCAAAGTCAAACATCTCGTGATGACGCCGGGATCTGATGGAAAGATTGGGAGCGTGCGCGTGGATATGGGGGCACCTGTACTTGATCCGGCAGATATTCCTTACAAGAGGACTGAAAGCGGTATTAAGGCGTTTGGAGAAGGCCCTGTCGTAGGTGAAGGCGTGGTCTATGATAACAGTATCATTGATATCACGGCTGTTTCGATGGGCAATCCTCACTGTGTGATCTTCTGCGATAAAGATGCTGACCTGGACAAAATGGACATTTCTCATATCGGACCGTTTTTTGAATCAGAACCTCATTTTCCGAAGAAGACAAATGTTGAATTCATCAAGGTCACAGACAGAAACAATATTGAGATGAGAGTTTACGAGCGGGGGACAGGTGAGACACTCGCCTGCGGCACAGGGTGCTGCGCGTCTGTTGTGGCAGGAGTCCTCAACGGTTACACTGACCGCGAAGTGAAAGTAAAGGTCAGGGGAGGCGAACTCCTCATTAACTGGGATGAAAAGAAGAACACGGTATTTATGACAGGACCGGCGACAGAGGTCTTTAGTGGTATTATTGATATATAGATGTTGCAATCAGTGAATTCCAGACAAAACATTTTCAGCCAGGGAGGTATACATATGAGTGCAGGCGGAGTAATAGCTGTAGTTATCATAATTATTGCAATCATTGTTTTGTTCGCAAACATGAGGATAGTAAGCCAGAGCACAGTGGCGGTCCTTGAGCATCTCGGAAGATTCAAATGCATATGGGAGGCCGGACTTCACTTCAAGATCCCGTTCTTCGACCGCATTGTGAGGACTGTGTCGCTCAAGGAGCAGGTGCTGGATTTTCCTCCGCAGCCGGTCATAACAAAGGATAATGTGACCATGCAGATCGACTCTGTTGTTTTCATGAGAGTCTTTGATGCCAAGCTCTATACATACGGTGTGGAGAACCCAATCTCAGGTCTTCAGAATCTGTCGGCCACAACGCTCCGCAACATCATCGGAGACATGGAGCTCGATCAGACTCTGACGAGCCGCGAGACCATAAACAGCAAGCTGCAGATGATCCTGGATGAGGCCACAGATCCATGGGGCATCAAGGTTACCCGTGTTGAGATCAAGAACATCCAGCCTCCAAAGGAAATCGAGGAGGTCATGACAAAACAAATGCGTGCGGAGCGTGAGCGCCGTCAGACAGTCCTCGAAGCCCAGGCACATCAGGAAGCTGTCGTATCAAGGGCAGAGGGCGACAAGAAAGCCAAGATCCTCGCCGCAGAGGCCGAGAGAGACGCACAGATCTCTCTTGCAGAAGGAAAGGCAAAGTCAATAAAGCTTGTTTATCAGGCTGAGGCAGAGGGACTTGAGGCACTGAAACATGCAAATGTCAGTGAGACAGTCCTGAGGCTCAAGGGGCTTGAGGCGCTGAAAGATGTTTCAGATGGCAGGGCGACAAAGATTTACATGCCATCAGATATAGCAAATGTAGTGACTACACTTGGCGTGGCGGCAGAGTCACTGGGAATCGGGGATGCGACGCCGGTCGATAAGACAGAGAAACCAAAGACACCTCTGGGAATTGATCCCTGCATCAGCTCTGAGAGCAGTCAGGTTACAAAGGAAGCATCCATGACCACAAGGTCAATGCAGGCGGATCTTGCAGATAAGAGCAATGATTGACTTTAGTTCATGCTGGTTGTAATATTCATGGAGTCATCAGGGCAACGCTCCGCCAAGGCGGAGCGTATGTCTGTTATTAAGGAGGAAAGAGCAGAAAATGGGAATTCTCAAGGACTGGCGTGATAAAGCCTACAATGAAAATACTGACAAGGGTGAGCTTCAAAGGCTCTGGTCTGATTATTTTAAGACTGAGAAAGAAATATATGAAAAGCTTCTTACATCACCTGATGAAGAAGTCAAAGGCACGGTTAAGGATCTCGCAGACAAATATGGGATCACTGTGGAGTACATGGTAGGCTTTCTCGATGGGATAAATGACTCCCTGAAGGAGAAGAATCCTATCGATACAATGGATGAGAACACTGAAGTCAGCCTTGCTTTCGATAAGGAAACACTTTATAAGAATATGGTCGGCGCAGGTGCGGACTGGCTGTATAAGCTGCCTCAGTGGGACAGTATATTTGACGAGGCAAAGCGCAAAGAGCTTTATCTTGAGCAGAAGAAATCCGGAACAGTACACAAGGGAAAGAAAGTTTATCCCAATGACCCCTGCCCATGTGGAAGTGGTAAGAAATTCAAGAAGTGCTGCGGTAAAGATAACTGGTAAAAGACGACAGTTAACTGGTACATGACCGGGATCCTTTGGGGTTCCGGTTTTTTTTTCTAAAAGTTTTGTAAATTGAAGAGTTTTGACGCTTTGATGCGTTAATATATATGAATGCCAAAAAAGAAACGGCATGTACGATATGACAGAGCAGGCAATGCGATAAAAGGCTCAGGCATGAGAGGTAAAAATGGACATCAAACAGGACAAAGAACTTGATAAAACAATTGAAGCGGCGGATACGAATCAGGAAGCGCTCAACGATGAAGTAGAGGAGCTGATCACTGACAAAAAAAAGCCTGAAGCAGCGGCAGGTGATAATGCAGAACCAGTATTGCCCAAAAGCAGGAAGCCCAAAAAGAAGAAAAAATGGATAAAATGGATAGTTATCGCGGCTATTGTCGGAGCAGCAGTTTTCTTCTTTGTTATTCGCTCCGGTCAGTCTGTTTATCCTGAGGAGACAGTTACAAAGAGAGACATAGTCACTTATCACAGCTTCACAGGAACCATAAAGCCGGTAACTGAGCAGAACGTCCTTCCGGATGTCGTCGGAGTAAAGATCAGTAAGTTTGATGTGGAAGAGGGAGATGAGGTCAAAAAGGGCGATGCTATCGCAGAGCTTGACCAGAAATCCATTCAGGATCAGATCGATCAGCTCAAGGCTTCGATGGGCGCGTCAGAGACCTCTGGAGATATTTCCGTAAGGCAGGCGAACAAAACATACAGCGATTACAAAAATGATATTGATAACGGGACGAATCAGAGTATTCTGACCGCCACACAGGCCATAGATACTGCATTCGCATCACTTGTTGCGGCGCAGCAGGCATACAATCAGGAAGTAAATCTCAACAACAAACAGCTCAGCTCAACGATCATGACAAGTATGAACGCAATCGATACTGCATACCAGGGAGTGAGATCTGCCGAGCTTACAGCCAGTTATAAGTACAGTGAGCTTGATAAAACAAAATCAAGATCGGATGGTTCGACAGCAGGTAAGGATGCTGTAGATACTTCGCAGTACGGAGCTGATTCCGCGGGCCTTAGTGTGGACAGTGCGTGGCTCAGCTATAATCAGGCTGTTTCATCGTATAACGGAGCCAAGATCAACGAAGAAAATTCTCTGACTCAGAAATATGATTCTCTTGTACAGGCTGAAATAGCATACCTGAATTCACTGGACAGTTATAATGCGGCGCTCCAGAGCGTGGATCAGTAGCTTAGCACTTATGCGCTGAGTATAGAGTCTGCCCAGGCTGCTACTAACCAGGACGCAAATACGGTCAAGCTTGCGCAGCTCGAGGAACAGATCAATGAATGCACTGTCAGAGCTCCTATGGATGGCACGGTTACAGTCATAAGCCTCAAGGAAGGCGATGTGACAACATCAGCCGGATCGCTTGCAACTGTCACGAGTTTTGACAAAATGCAGGTATCTATCAAGATCGGTGAATATGACATCAAGGGAGTGGAGAAGGGAACACCGGTCTCGATTACTGTTGATGCTCTGGGCAAAACATATGATGGAAGTATTTCAAAGATAAGCCGTGTGGCAACAGTTGATAACGGTGTTTCATATTTCACATCAGATGTCGAATTTGAAGCAGATGAAGATGTGCGCTCCGGCATGAGCGTAGAAGCCAAGATCACGGTCGAGGACAAGAAGCAGGTGCTGACGCTTCCTGTATCGCTGATACTTACAAATGATGATGGGACGACATATGTAAATGCGGCCGGTGGGCCTAAGGGAACGACTCCTACGAAGACGGCCGTGGAAGTCGGTGCATCGGATGGAATGTATACGGAGATAACGAGCGGCCTCAAAGAGGGAGACAAGGTGCTGGATACGAGTTTCGGTGTTTCCGGAACGCAGGCTGCAGTCACTGTCGGATAATTGAATGGAAATGATCATGGTAATGCGTGTTATATATATGGAGGTCAAATGGCTGAAAAGCTGAATGCCGCTGACGTTGGCGCGGAAAAGCACATACTCGTCATGCGGGATATTACAAAAGATTATCTGGTCGGGGAAGAAACTTCCCACGTTCTTAAGGGGGTGAACCTGACTGTAGATAAGGGCGAATTTCTCGCGATCCTCGGGCCTTCCGGTTCGGGAAAATCAACACTGATGAATATCATTGGCTGTCTGGATGTCCCGACTGGCGGTGATTATCTGCTGTCAGGCAGAAGGATAGCTGATCAGAGCGAAACAAGCCTCGCACATATAAGGAACAAAGAAATTGGATTTGTTTTCCAGCAGTTCCAGCTTCTGCAGAAGCAGACAGCAAGGGACAATGTGGAACTGCCACTGATATACGCAAATGTTCCTGAGAAGAAGAGAAAAGAACGCGTAGAAGAAGTCCTTGAGAAAGTAGGACTGGCTGACAGAATAGATTATTATCCGGGCCAGCTCTCAGGCGGACAACAGCAGAGAGTTGCCATAGCAAGGGCAATAGCGGTGAATCCGACTATCCTTCTTGCGGATGAGCCGACAGGCGCGCTCGATCAGAAGACCGGGGCTCAGGTCATGAAGATCTTTGAGGATCTCAATAGCGAAGGCAGGACTATCATAATGATCACACATGATCGCCACATAGCCGTGCATGCAAAGCGAATAGTCAGAATACTGGATGGAAATCTTGTCGAGGGCGATGAATCTTTCGCGTAGATAAGTCTGAAAGGCAAAACATGTTTGGTACAACAATGGTGCGGCAGAGTTTCAAGATGTCTGTCCAGAACATAAAGTCTAATAAAATGCGTTCGTTCCTGACGATGCTGGGCATAGTAATCGGAGTTGCGGCTGTAATCGCGCTTATTACTATCGTTCAGTCAGTCACGGACAAGGTCATGGGGCAGTTCAGTGATCTCGGGGCAGGGACAATGAGTGTTGAAGCCTCAGGATCGGCCATGAAAAAGGGACTCACAGAATCAGATATAGCTGCGATAGCAGCAGTTGATGGAATAGATGGAGTTTCACCGTCAGTAAGTGCGACGACAAGCGTTGTTTATGACGGGGAAATATACAAGAAGGTTTCTGTAAAGGGCTACAACGCAACATATTTTGACCATAATAATATCATTGCAAGCGGACGTGGCTTCACTGAGCAGGATATGTCGGGAAGCTCTATGGTCTGTATTGTAGACAGCACGTTCATCAAGAATATCCTTTACGGAAAAGAGGTGCTGGGGCAGACTGTAAGGATCAAAGGAATCGATTATACAGTGGTTGGAGTAAAGAAAGACGCCGACAGTATAATGGATTCATATTCAGACACTTCCGAACTGGACGGCTCTGTAATAGTGCCTTACAAGAATTCGCTCAGCATGGCAGGAGCCCAGAATGTAACATCACTTGACGTGTATCTGGCCGACAATGCGGATTCTTCTACAGTTGAGAAACGTCTGAGAAGTGAGATGAATAATATATATAATAATGCAGATAACAGTTTCTATATCATAAATATGGAATCACTGCTGAGTTCCATGAATCAGATAAAGGGAATGATGTCCGGAATGCTGGGAGGCATAGCGTCGATCGCTCTGCTTGTCGGAGGAATCGGAATCATGAATATGATGCTGGTCTCGGTATCTGAAAGGACTAAGGAGATAGGACTTCGAAAGGCACTGGGAGCAGAACCGGCACGTATTCAGGCACAGTTCCTTATCGAGTCTATTGTTCTGTCAGTAATAGGCGGACTTATAGGAGTGGGTTTTGGATTGATAATTGCTTACATCGGATCCGTGCTTTTGAAAGCAACGTTCACAATCTCTGTTGGAGCTATTGCGCTGGGACTGGGATTCTCACTTATAGTAGGTGTTGTTTTCGGATGGGCACCGGCAAGGAGAGCGAGCAGGCTCAATCCTATTGATGCACTGCGCAGCGATTAAACCAAAGCCCTTCGGTCTTTGTTTGCAAGCCCGGAGCCTTTGTTCCGGGATCACAAGAGGAGTTGGAATGATGAATATCAGGAGAAAGTTAACATCAGTAACAGTGGCGGCTGCGGCAGTCGTGATGGCAGTCAGCATGAACGGGGTTACAGCAAGCGCTGCAACAAAGGCGTCATATAACACAAAATGGAATTCGCAGATTGGCTGGACAAGCATTCTCGGCGCCGGATTCCTCAAGACAACAGATGCTGATTCAGCGTACAGGCAGCTTCGGAATGCATTTATGTATCAGGTCATCTCAGAAGGAGATGTACTTGAGCTTGCAAACACGGAAGGCGTTACGATTCCGGCGGAGGCGCTTAAGAAGCTTGCATCGGAGGGCTGGATCTCGGGATATACATACAAGATGATAGCAAAACTTCCTTTGGAGCCTTCTGATATGAGCGCTGTTTATGATGCTGACTATTACTATGCGAATAATCCATGGCTTCAGGGAGTGATTGATCCAAATGACAAGAATGCACTTTTTCAGAACTTCCTTGCTGTAGGAATGCAGGTGGGCGCCAGAGGAAATGCTTCGTTTGACCCGGTGGCATACCGTGCTTCAGACAAAGTCATGGCAACGGCTTACGGAGACAACTGGGCTGATTATTATGTGAATTATCTTCTTTATCACGGACACATCCTGCCATATCAGGGCTGAAATCTCTGACACATTTGAACACTTTATCCCGGGCGTATCGTTAGATACGCCTTTTTGTGTTAAACTTAAAAAGAATAATCTGACGAACGGAGGCCTAAATGAAACTTGAATTTATCGGAGCTGATCATGAAGTCACAGGGAGCTGCCATTACCTCAAAGTCGGCACACTGAATATCCTTGTGGATTTCGGTATGGAACAGGGCAGAGATGTGTATGAGAACACAAAACTTCCGGTAACACCATCAGAGGTGGATTTTGTTTTTATCACTCATGCTCATATAGATCATACAGGAATGTTGCCGAAACTATATCATGATGGTTTCAGAGGTCAGATAATAACAACGGAGCCGACAATGGATCTGTGCGATATCATGCTCCGTGATTCTGCACATATTCAGACAGCCGAGGCGGAATACAGGAATAAGCGGCTTGCAAGGAAAGGCATATATCAGAAAATCGTGCCTGCATATACAATGGAAGACGCAATGAACGTCATGAAGCTGTTCAGGAGTTTCAAATATAACAGGAAATATCAGCTCTGCAACGGCGTCGAATTCAGATTCACGGATGTGGGACATCTTCTCGGAAGCGCCAGTATAGAATTGTGGCTAACAGAGAACAAGAACGGCGTTGCGTCGGGAAATCCCGTCGGGGCTCCTGAAGGAACCGTCACGAAGAAAATTGTTTTCTCAGGTGATATAGGAAATATCAATCAGCCTTTACTTCGCAACCCTGCATATACTACTGCAGCGGATTATGTTGTGATGGAATCAACATATGGTGACCGTCTTCATGAAAAGCGTGATGGGGACAATAAGAATGCGATAGCGGAGATCATAAGAAATACCCTGCTGAGGGGCGGTAATGTTGTAATTCCGAGTTTTGCTGTGGGCAGGACTCAGGAGATGCTCTACTTTATCAGAAAGATAAAACTGGAAGGCCAGTTTCCTGAAATGCCGGATTTTCCGGTTTATGTCGACAGCCCTCTGGCTGTACAGGCAACAGAGGTATTCAGGGACAACGGCAGAATGTGCTACGATGAAGAAGCGTCGGAATTTCTGAGAAAAGGTATTAATCCGCTTGTTTTTCCTAATCTTAATATGACTATCACGGTTGACGAGTCCAAGGCTATAAATAATGATGATGAACCAAAGGTAATAATAGCTGCGTCAGGAATGTGCGATGCCGGGCGCATCAGGCATCATCTCAAATACAATCTTGGAAGAAAAGAATGTACAATACTATTCGTCGGTTACCAGGCTGAGGGAACTCCGGGCCGGGCACTTGTCGAAGGCACTGATTCAATTCACATATTCGGAGATGAAATTCAGGTGAGGGCTGAAATATTGCAGCTCCCTGGAATGTCTGGGCACGCTGATAAAGAAGGCCTCATAAATTGGATAAATGCTTTCACAGAGCAGAAACCATCGAAAGTATTTGTTGTGCACGGAGATTCAGAAGCTGCTGATTCTTTCACTGAATGTCTGAAGAATGAATATGGATATGACTCATTTGCACCATACAGCGGAACAATATTCGACCTCAAGACAGGGGAGTTTGACAGTATCACTGAGGGCATACCGCTCAGGAAAACTGAGATGGCAGCCGGTGAGGACTACGCTACAAAAGGCGGCAAAACAAAATCTGTCGGTTATACAGGTATGGTCGTTACGAATTCTTATACAAAGGTCAGGTCAGCATTAAAGGAGCTTGGCAGTATGGTGGAGCAGGGCGTCGGGCTTCCTAATAAGGAACTTGATGCGCTTGCCAAAGCAATGAATGAACTTGTCAGCAAATATCAGGTGAATAATAAGAATGACCAGGAAGGAAAACAGTAATGAGTCTTGCTGATGAAGAATTTATAACGATGTGCAAGGATGTATTATCGAATGGCTGCACATCAAAGGGACAGAAAGTCCGCGCACACTGGCCGGACGGGACCCCCGCATATACAATAGCAAAGTTTGGCGTGGTCAATCGTTTTGACCTTTCAAAAGAGTTCCCTGCGGTCACGCTGCGCAGGACGGCAGTGAAGTCAGCAACGGATGAGCTGTTGTGGATATGGCAGAGAAAATCGAATAACATACATGATCTCGATTCTCATATATGGGACGAGTGGGCTGACGAAGGAGGCTCTATCGGAAAGGCCTATGGCTACCAGTTCGCAAGGAAGCACCCCTGCAAAGATGTTACGGATGAGGGCTTGACAAAGGCATTTCCAGGGTATCTTTTTGAAGAGTATTCAGCTGTTACAGCGCCTGGCTGCGATACTGAGCCTGACAATACCGGCGGAGCGATGCGCGGCTGCATTGACGGCGGGACCGGCAGAATAGCGGCAATACAGGACAGTGGCGGAGTGTGGCACCTGGATCAGGTGGATAAGGTAATATATGATCTGAAAGTGAATCCTTTCAGCAGAAGGATCATAACGACACTATGGGATCCGGAAGAACTTGATGATATGGCTCTTCAGCCGTGCGCGTGGAATTGCGTTTTTATGGTGGAGCAAAGACCGGGACACGATAAACTCACACTCAATATGGCACTCAATCAGCGCTCGCAGGACATTCTGGCTGCCTGGGCGTGGAACACATGCCAGTATGCAGTCCTTATGCATATGCTGGCTCAGGTCTGCGACATGGAAGTCGGTGAGATGCTTCACACTGACATCAATTGTCACATCTATGAAAGACATATTGATGCGATAAAAGAACTGATATCAAGGCAGCCGAAGCCGGCGCCTGATTTTCGGCTCAATCCTGATGTCACTGATTTTTATAAATTCACAAAGGATGATGTAAAACTTGAAAATTATGAGGTGTCAGGACCACAGATCACAGGAATTGAAATCGCGATCTGATTTTAACGGATAATGGAAGGAGGCAAAATGAATATTATTGTAGCGGCAGATGCAAACTGGGCAATAGGAAATAAGGGAGAGCTTCTTGTAAGTATTCCTGCGGATCACAGGATGTTCAGGCAGGAGACAATAGAAAAGGTCATAGTGTACGGAAGAAAGACACTTGAGACGTTTCCAATGAAGCATGTGTTGGATGGCAGGGAGAACATAATCCTGTCCACGCGTGCTGATTATTTTGTCAGTGGGGCCAAGATAGCTCACAGCATTGATGAATTGATGAAGATGCTGGAGAAGTACGACTCTGATGAGGTCTATGTTATCGGCGGCGCTAAAGTATACAGCGAAATGTTGCCGTATGTCGACGTGTGTCATGTTACAAAAATTGATCAGGAATTTGAAGCTGACGCATTCTTCCCGAATCTTGACAGGGATCCTGAATGGGAGATAACAGCGCGAAGCGAAGAAATGTCATATTTTGATACTACGTATCATTTTGTGAAGTATGAAAGAAAAAATAAAACAGACGCATCAATGTCAGTCTGTAAGAAAGAGTAGAAGAGACTATGAAATTCAATGAAATGCAATACAACAGGGTGGATTTTGAAAACGTTAAGAGCGAATTTGCGAATCTGATATCAAGACTTGATTCAGCTTCATCAGGTGAGGAACAGTTCGAGGTACATAAGGACTATTATAAGCTCACAGATCATGTGGTAACGCAGATGACCTTATGTGAGATCCGTCATGACATAGATATGACGGATGAGTTCTATGAGAAGGAGCAGGAATACTACGATCAGAATTCACCTGTATTCCGGAATCTTGTTGTAGATTATCAGAAGAAACTGTACACATCAAAGTTCAGACCATATCTCGAAGAAAAGATCGGCAGGGTCGCATTCAGCAATATTGAGCTGGCAATGAAAGCGGTAGATCCGAAGATAGTTCCGCTCATGCAGGAAGAGAACGCTCTTCAGACGAGATACAACAAGCTCCTTGCTACTGCTCAGATAGACTGGCGTGGTGAGACACTGAACCTTTCTCTCATGAACCCTTACCTTCACCACAGGGACAGAAATGTAAGAAAAGAAGCTTACGGCAAATACACAGCGTTCTTCATGAAGAACGCTGATGAGCTTGATGAAATATATGACAGACTTGTAAAGAACAGGACGCAGCAGGCAGTTCAGATGGGACATGAGAATTATCTCGGGCTCGGGTATTGCCGCATGAACCGCAACTGCTGGACAAGGAGCGACGCCGCATCCTTCAGGAACCAGGTCAAAAGAGATTTTGTCCCTTATGCAGAGGAACTTCATGAAAGACGCAGAGCGCGTCTTGGCATTGATCACCTGATGTATTTTGACGAGGGAGTTTATTTCACAAAAGGCAACCCTGCACCTGCAGGAACTCCTGAAGAGATCCTGCTCGAAGGCAGGAAGATGTACAATGAGCTTTCTCCTGAGACAGGAAAGTTCATGAACTTCATGTGTGACAATGATCTTTTTGATGTGCTTGGGCGCAAAACAAAAAAGACCGGAGGGTATATGACATACCTTCCTGATTACAAGTCACCATTCATTTTTGCAAACTTCAACGGGACAAGTGGTGATGCTGATGTCATAACACACGAATGCGGCCATGCTTTCCAGGGGTGGCTTGTAGCTGATGACCCAATAAGGGAGCACGCTGATATCACAATGGAGACGGCCGAGACTCATTCGATGTCAATGGAGTTCTTCACAGAGCCGTGGATGAACCTTCTGTTCGGCGCGCGTGCTGATGATTACCGTTCCATGCATTATGAGGATGCCATAACATTTATTCCATATGGCACCATGGTCGATGAGTTCCAGGATATCTGCTATTCGGATCCGGGACTCACACCGAAGGCAAGAAACCAGGTCTGGCTGGATCTGGAGAAACAGTACAGGCCGCATGCGGATTACAGCGGGAATGAGTGTTTTGCAGAAGGAAGATTCTGGCAGAAGCAGCATCACATATATGACTGCCCGCTGTATTATATTGAATATTGCATTGCAGGCACAAATGCTCTGCAGTACAAGACAAAGATGGACGAGGATTACAGAAAAGCTTTTGAGAGTTATCTGAAGCTCTGCAAACTTTCAGCGTCTGATTATTTCACGAACCTTCTCCCTGAGGTCGGACTTGATAATCCTTTTGAAGAAGGCTGCCTTAAATATGTGGTTGCAAAACTGAGAGCTAAAGATCTGAAAGATGCACATAATTAAAAGATTGAAGAGGAGTATTGAATACAAAGCATGAAAACAGATGTGATAATAATCGGCGCCGGCCCGGGAGGCGCGTTCGCTGCATATGAACTCAAGGAAAAGTCACCGGATCTTAATATTCTTGTGATTGAAAAAGGGCGTTCTATCGAGAAGAGAATCTGCCCCAAGAGAACAAACGGGGGAAAATGTGTAGGCTGTAAGCCGTGTTCTATAACTACAGGATTCTCGGGAGCCGGTGCATTTTCTGATGGGAAACTCAGCCTGTCACCTGATGTCGGGGGTACGCTGCCGGATATACTTGGGTATGACAAGGCATCTGAGCTGATAAAGGAATCGGATTCCATATATCTCAAGTTCGGTGCTGATGAGAAGGTCTGGGGTATCGATAAGGAAAAGGAAATACGTGAGATAAGGACCAAGGCAATTCAGGCTAACCTCAAGCTTGTGGAATGTCCTATAAGACATCTGGGGACGGAGAAGGGCTATATTATCTACGCGGCACTTCAAAAGCACCTTCTTGATGTGGGCGTTCAGATCATGTTTAATACATCTGTGGCTGACATACTCATTGATTCAGACGGTGAAAGCCAGAGGGTAAAAGGTGTCAAAACAGATAAGGGAGAATGTTTCTATGCGGATCGTGTCATAGCGGCGGTCGGTCGTGAAGGTGCGGACTGGCTTAACGGTCAGTGCGAAAAGCTTGGAATAGATTCCATGCCCGGCACAGTGGACATAGGTGTCAGAGTAGAAGTCCGCGATGAGATCATGCAGTTCCTCAATGATAATCTTTATGAGGCAAAACTTGTATATCATACACCGACATTTGATGATAAAGTGCGCACATTCTGCACGAATCCTCATGGCGAGGTGGCGTCTGAGTATTATGAGAATAATCTTGCCGTCGTAAACGGACATGCATACGCCGGACATCAATACCGTACTCACAATACGAATTTTGCTCTTCTTGTTTCCAAAAACTTTACCAAGCCGTTCAGGACACCGATAGAATACGGCCGCAAGATAGCAGAACTCTCGAACATGCTCTGCGGTAATAAGATCATTGTCCAGACATTCGGAGATTTCAAGAGAGGAAGAAGATCAACAGAAGAGAGGATGTGCCGCAATAACCTCATTCCTACCCTCAAGGACGCAGTCCCCGGGGACCTTTCACTTGTTTTCCCTCACCGTATTATGGTAGACCTTGAAGAAATGATATATGCACTCGACAAAGTGACACCGGGCATAGCTTCTGATGAAACGCTTCTTTACGGCGTGGAAGTAAAGTTCTATTCCAACAGGCTCGTGGTCAGCAAGGAGTTCCAGACATCTATCTCCGGGCTCTACGCAATAGGAGACGGCGCTGGAATTACGAGAGGCCTGCAGCAGGCATCGGCAAACGGCTTATGTGTTGCCAGAGCTATCATAGATGATATTAAAGAGCATGGATCAGAGAACTGATATGTTTTGGAAAAAGAGACATGAACAATTGAAGAAAAAGCCAGGCAAAGCCATGAACAGGAAACGCATGGCGATCCGCCTGGCAATCATTCTGGTATTTTCTGCAGCGATGCTGTCAGGCTGTGGTTATACAAAGGCGGATGCGGATAAGATCGTCCTTGATTCCGGCTTTGAAGATGATGAGGTTTTCAACATACTGTCTGATAAAAACGTCATCCACTGTTATTACAGTGAAGCACAGCTGTACGTTGATAATCTCGTAAATGAATATCGAAAGTCACTCGGAGACGAGATCTGGTACGGCAGTTACCACGACGATCTCGTGGAGATGGCCAGAAATAAAGCTTTATCGCGCATATCAAAGGTAAAAGCTCTCAATCTGATGGCTGAGGAGGAAGGGATCGTTCTTGATGCTGAAAACGCGTCTAAGGCAGACGATGTGGCAGCTCAGTATTTCGATACTTTGTCAGATGATGAAAAAGAGAGCCTGGATATCACACTTGATGATGTGCAGAACGTTTACCGCGAATATGCGCTTGCAGATTATATGTATGATAAAGTGACAGCCTCTATACAGACAGAAATAAGTGATGATGAGGCCCGGATTGTTCAGGTGGAGAGTATCCTTTTCTCAACGAAAAACGAAGATGGATCTCAGATGGATGATAATGCAAAGGCCGGGAAACTGGAGACCGCACAGAAAGTGCTTAAGCAAGTCAGGAGCGGTGCTGATTTTGACAGTCTCATTCTTGAATACAATGATGACAGTGAAAGCAGCTATTCCCTCAGCAGATCAGAAGATGGAACTACAGACGCGTTTACCGAAGCTGCGTTCGCTCTCGACAAGGATGAAGTAAGTGACATAATTGAGACCGATGATGGTTACCGGATCGTAAAGTGTATCAACAACTTTGACAGGTCTGAGACAGAGGCAAATAAGGTAAAGCTTCTGGAGAGCCGCAAGGGCACAGCGTTTGGGGAGCAGTTTGATAAGTTTGAAGAGACGCTTGAGACGAATATGAATGATAAGCTCTGGTCCGGTATTGGAGAACCAGACAAGGACATCACGACTTCAGAGTTATTTGAACTCTACAGTGAAAGTTTTGACACTGCGACGTCACAGTAATATTGCAGCGGCGGGGTAGATATGCGTTTAGCTCAGAAAGAAAACATGAAGAACAGTGTCACAAGAATAGTGCTTGTGGCTATATCGGTAGGTCTTGAACTGTATGCAGTTTTCCTGGCCGTTTCATGGCTGGATGAATGGTCAGATCTGGCTTATGTGATAATCAGGGTACTTGCTGTGACCGTGGTGTTGCTTATATACGGGCAGCACAAAAACGCGGCGGTAAAGATGCCATGGATCATTCTCATACTGCTGGTACCTGTATTGGGCCTGGTACTCTATACCTTGATGGGCAGTCAGCTCGGCGTACTTAAGATGAAACATCGTTTTGCCAAAGCGGACATCGAACTTGCACATTATATGAATCAGAATCAGGATGTTATTGCGGAAATAAGAGGTAAAGATGTAAGGCTTTCTAACGAAGCATGGTATTTATACAGCAATACTGCATACCCGGTGTACAGGAACACAAAAACGGAGTATTTCAGTGATGCGGCAGATGGAATCGCCTCTCAGATAGAAGCGATAAAAAGTGCGGAAAAATTTATCTTCATGGAGTATTTTGCAATAGAGGACGCCGAATGTTTTGCCGCTATGAAACAGATCCTGTATGATAAAGCGGCATCGGGAGTCGAGGTCAGGATATTTTATGATGATGTGGGCTCAATAAGTTACCTCAGCGGGCAGTTTATCAGGCTTATGGAAAAGCACGGTATAAAGTGCCGTGATTTCAATCCTGCAAACCCGGTAATAAATGTATTTATGAATAACCGCGACCACCGCAAGATGACAATAGTGGACGGCAGGATAGGTTTTACAGGCGGGTATAACATAGCCGACGAATATGTGAACATCACACATCCTCACGGGCACTGGAAAGATGCCGGAGTCAGGATCGAGGGAGACGCTGTAAGGAGCATGACGCTCACGTTCCTCGAAATGTGGAATGTCGATATGAACACAGACTGGAATGAAGATGTAAAGGAATTCTGTTCTGATAAGGATACCTTCAGGGTGGATGGGGATGGCTATGTGCAGCCGTATGCGGATTCGCCGCTTGATAATGAACACACAGGCGAAAATGTTTACATGAACATGCTTAACGCCGCAGAGGAATATGTTTACATAACGACGCCGTATCTGATCCTGAGCGATGAAATGACAAAGGCATTGACATTGGCTGCGCGCCGCGGTGTGGATGTCAGAATAATCACGCCGAGAATACCGGATAAGAAGATTGTTTTTAAGGTGACACGGTCTTATTATGCTGTGCTGGTCCATGCAGGAGTCAGGATCTATGAATATGTCCCGGGCTTTATTCACGCCAAAACATTTGTATCCGATGATGATTCGGCTGTTGTGGGCACCGTGAACATGGATTTCCGTTCGCTAAATATTCATTTTGAGGACGGGGTACTGTTTATGAATGGAAGTCTTCCCGAAAAGGTCAGGACTGATTTTGTCGCGACTATGGCAAAGAGCGAAGAAGTGACAGGGGCATACCTCAGGAGATCCACAGCGCTCCGTGTTACACAGTGTATTCTGCGTCTGTTCTCACCGTTGTTCTGATGCAGTTTAGAAAAGTTTTATAATCGCACAAACGCAGTATTTATCAGCACTTCGAGACTTTTGTTAGCACTCATTCAAAATGAGTGCTAATTTTTTATTGACTTTGTTTTTTCCGGTGATAGACTTTCATTTGTGATGAATGACGCGGTCGGTACGTATAGTGACCGCGATAAAAGATAATGTTAATGCTCAAGGAGGATCATCGAAATGGAAGAAAAAGGCAGTTTGTCAATTAACAGTGAGAACATGTTCCCGATAATCAAGAAATGGCTTTACTCAGACCATGATATTTTTGCCCGTGAAGTAATTTCAAATGGCTGCGATGCAATAACAAAACTGAATAAACTCAGTGTCATAGGTGAGGCAGAGCTGCCGGCAGATTATAAGCCCAGGATCGATGTTGTGGTAGACCAGGAAGAAAAGACCATGACATTTACTGATAACGGTATCGGTATGACCGCCGACGAAGTAAAGGAATACATAAATAACGTGGCTTTTTCAGGGGCTGCTGATTTCCTGGCAAAATATAAAGATAAAGCAAACAGCGATCAGATCATAGGCCATTTCGGACTTGGTTTTTATTCAACTTTCATGGTGTCGGAACTGGTTGAGATCGATACGCTTTCATACAAAAAGGATGCAAGACCTGTGCACTGGGAGTGTGATGGCAGCAGTGATTTCACTATGGATGAAGGAACAATGTCATCGGCGGGGACAAAGGTAACACTTCATCTGACTGATGATTGTGTTGAATTCTCCAATTACTACAAGGCGAAGGAAACAATAGAGAAGTATTGTTCGTTCATGCCTGTGGAAATTTATCTGCAGAGCGCAGGAACAAAAGATACAGAGACAATAAAAGAATCAGAAAGACGCCCCGACGATATCATACTCGAGGAGCTTCCGCCTGAGAAAAAGGCCGAAACATCTACAGATAATAAGGATGAGAAAAAGGAAGAGAAGCCTGAAGAAAAGCGCTTCAAGATCAAGAAGAGACCGGAACTCATGAATGATATTTATCCACTTTGGACAAAGACTCCAAAGGATTGCACGGATGAGGAGTACAAAGAGTTCTATCGCAAGACATTCAACGATTACAAGGAACCGTTGTTCTGGATCCACCTCAATATGGATTATCCTTTCAACCTCAAGGGTATCCTGTACTTCCCCAAGATCAATCTGGAGTATGAATCAGCTGAGGGTGTAATCAAACTTTATAATAATCAGGTCTTTGTTGCTGATAATATCAAGGAAGTCATTCCGGAATTCCTGATGCTCCTCAAGGGTGTCATTGATTGCCCTGATCTTCCGCTGAACGTATCGCGTTCTGCACTTCAGAACGATGGATTCTCGAAGAAGATATCTGATTACATCACAAAGAAGGTAGCTGAGAAGCTGTCAGGAATGTGCAAGACGGACAGAGCAAGCTATGAGAAGTACTGGGACGATATTGCTCCGTTCATAAAGTATGGCTGCCTCAAAGATGATAAGTTCTGCGAGAAGATGACTGATTACATACTCTTCAAGAATATTGACGGAAAGTATGTGGTCCTTCCTGATGCACTTGAGATAAACAAGGACGCCGGCAAGGAAGAGGAAGAAGCAAAGCCGGTTGAAGAAGCAAAGCCTGGTGATGAAGCAAAGGGTGACGATGCCGGAAAGCAAGCAGAGCCCGCGGATAAGCCGGAAGGTAAGCCGGAAGAGAAACCTCAGGACAGGACAATATATTATGTGACAGATCCGCAGCAGCAGGGACAGTATGTCGCTATGTTCCGTGCTCAGAAGATGCAGGCTTTCATAATGGATCATCAGATCGACCAGCCGTTCATACAGCAGCTGGAGTCCAAGAATGAGGGTATACATTTCGCCCGTGTCGATGCCGGTGTTCAGGATGCAATGAAGAGCCGCACAGGCGAAAAGGCAGCCGAAGATCTCAAGAAGCAGGAGGATGAAATAACAAAGGTAATCCGTAAGGCTCTTAAGAAGGACAAGCTGAAGATTTCCCTCACAAAGCTCAAGGACAAGAAGGTCTCATCCATACTTACAGTTGATGAACAGAACCGCCGTATGTCTGATATGATGAAGATGTACGCTATGAATGGAATGCCGACAGGAATGGATGATTATGCAAAAGAAGGCGAGACACTTGTGCTCAACGCGAACCATCCGCTCGTGCAGTATGTACTGAACCATCAAAGCGGCAGCAACACGAAAATGATATGCGAGCAGCTCTATGATCTCGCTGAACTTCAGAATGCACCGCTCTCACCTGATGCCATGAGCAAATTTGTTGTCCGCACTAACGATATAATGGTCATGCTGGCAAAGGACACAAAGGCCGAAACAACAGACGACGCAACAGATGATCAGAAAAAAGAGCAGCAATAGTTTAGTGACAAAAGGCATTTTTGCCGTGGATTGAGACTACAACAAGTGTTATAATTCTCCCGATGGGGCATAGCTCCGCCGGGAGATTTTTAATGGGACTCGATTCTGAAATGACCGGGTGTATGTCGGGGGACAAATTTCATATTATTCACGGACCGCTGACATTTTCCTCGGCAAAGCTTGATATCGAGGCAGATCCATTTACAGCGGCAGAGGGAACATTCACGGTATATGGCCCAACGGGACACAGTGTCCAGGGCTTTGTATCATCTTCATCTGTTTCCATGCAATGTGTTACCGGAGAATTTTCAGGGTCGGCTGATGAGATCGTCTGGCGCTTCGATTCGACAGCGTATTCAATCGGTGACATCATTGATGGCTATTTTCGTATAATTTCCAATCAGGGCGAATATAAACTTCCATTTGAGGTAACAATAAAAGAAAAAGCACCGATGTCTTCCAAAGGAGTGGTGAATTCTCCTGAAGCTTTTGCAGCGCTTGCAAAGACCGACTGGAAGGAAGCGGTAAGCGTTTTCTACAGTCCGGAGTTTGAAGGAATCTTTACTGATGAGGACACGGAAGCAAGGGCACTGTATCAGGGACTGAAATCAAATTCAGGAAATGAGCAGAATGTAGAAGAATACCTTATTTCATCGAATTGTAAGATGCCTCAGGAGTTCATGCCTGAGACATCCAGAATATGCACCGATTTAAGGTCACGTGCAGCATATAATCGCACGGAAGCCGGTGGCATTGATGACCCGGTGGCTGTTTCGGCCAACAGTTTTGGAAATCCGGTAAATGTTAAGAAGAGGGAATATTATTTCCGCATTATCAGGAATGGATGGGGATATACAGATCTTACGGTAACGAGTGACTGCGCATTTTTAATTCCTGTGAACAGCAGCATAACACAGGATGATTTCGACGGTGCGAGCGCTGAAGTCCACTATTATGTCGATCCTGCCATGATGCATGATGGACGCAATATGGGCAGCATAAGTATACGGGGCGCATGGTGCGATCTGAAGATACCTGTTGAGGCATATGCACATCTTTCGACAATGGATGCAGGGTTCCTTAACCGTAAGGAGCTGGAACAGATAAAACTTCTGATCACCAGGTATTATGTTAATTTCAGATCAAAGAAGATGCGTGGCAAAGAATGGCTTTCGCAGACGGAAGTGCTTGTAAATCGTCTAAGGGCTATTGAACCTGACGATCCCATCGGGGTGCTGTACAAAGCACACTGTGACATAACGGCTGGAAGACAGAGAGATGCTGCCTGGGAGCTCGCGGATTTTGACCGGAGAGTAGAGGATACATTCGGCATTCCTTCATATTCGGATCCGGGGCACAGGGTACTTGAGAAGAGTGATCCGCTATTATACAGCTACAGAGTATACCTTGGAGCAATCTGTGCTGATGACGAGAGCACAGTGACGGCCTATGATTCTGCTGAACGTCTTGAGACTGAGCTCAATAAGTATCCTGATAATTGGCGTATCGCCTGGCTTTATATATACTGTTCTCCTGAATTCCGCACAAAGCCCAGAAGAAAATGGGAAATAATCAGACAGCAGTTTGCTACAGGAGCAAAAAGCCCTGTTCTATTCTGTGAGGCGTGGGCTCTCATAGAAGAAAATCCGGAATTCCTGTCAGGACTTGATGAGTTTGAGTTGGAGGTGTTATTTTTTGCGGCTAAAAAGGGTCTCTTGAATGAACAGGTCATGACTCAGGTAAATTTCCTGGCGGTAAGACATAAGAGCTATTCCATGCTTCTTCAGAAGATACTTAAGGCCGGTTATGAACAAAAACTGTTTGAGAAAGAAACATTGTTATCAATATGCACACTTATGATCCGCGGCAACATGACAGGAGAATCATGTTTTGAATGGTACAGCAGGGGCATTAAGAGCGAGCTTACGCTTACAAGACTTTTTGAGTATTATATGCTGTCGCTTCCGGAAGATTACAGTGGGGAGATCCCGCAGGAAGTAGTGATGTATTTTGCGTATCAGTGCTCGCTTCCTTACGAACTGAAGGCCAGACTGTATGCCTATGTAAATATGCACAGGACTCACCTGGCTGGAATTTATGAACAGTATCTGCCGGCAATCAGCGAATTTACCATGGAGATGCTCTCTAAAAGGAGGGTGACCACGGCGCTGTGTTATCTTTATGAACATGTTCTCGATAACACTACGCTGAATGATTCGAATGCGGCAGATGCCTGCGCATGCATTTTTGCATGCAATGTACACACGCAGATGATAGGTCTTGCAAAGATAATACTCTGCTATGACAGATTGAAATCTGAAAAGTCATATCCTATGAGCGGAACTGACTGTATGCTGCCGATATTCGGAGATGACGTACATATTTTCTTTGAGGATATGGCCGGAAATCGTTACAGCGCGAGTGCAAAGAGCACTTATGACAGGCTTGTGAGATATGCAGATATTGCGCCGCTCATTTCAGATCTGGATACAGACAACACGCTCTATGATCTTTATATGACAGGGGTATCAAAGACCTGGTATAGTATCACGGCAGAAAATTTCACAAGGTTCAGGGCGCTTGCAGATTCTGATGAATTGAGAGAACCGGTGAGGCAGGAGATAAGGATCAATCTTCTCAAGTATTATGATGAGCATGACCTTACGCGGGAAATAGATGATTTTCTGGAAAAAGTAAGACCTGAGTATCTGAAGGCCGGAGAACGCGGTGAGATACTGTTCTATCTTGTTCAGCGCGGATTTAATGATAAAGCACTTAGCTGGGTCATGACGTACGGGACATACGGCGCCGATGCGGCAGTGCTCATGAGGCTCATGAACCGCATAATTGTGCGGGAAGAGCCGATGTATGATGCAAAACTTGCAGAAATCATACATGAGATTTTTGTTCAGGGCAAGTATGACGAGAGTCTTCTGCTTTACATGGAAAGGTGTTTTGAGGGACTAGCTTCAGAACTTGATGAAATAAGGCATGCAGCCGGACGTTTTGACACTGACTGCACCATGATGCCGGGTCGCATGATTAATCAGATGCTTTATACAGGCGTAGTCCTGCGTGATGAAGAAGAGCTTATCACGGCAGCGGTGGCCTCCAAGGAGCCAAAAGAGTCAGTATCAGCGCTGCTTGCACAGATATCGCATTATTATTTTGTCAATGATATGTCATTCGGACGAGAGGCATTCGACAGAATAGGCGAATATGCAAGGAAAGGCGTTTCCATATACGACGTGAGCCGCATGGCATATCTCAGAAATCTGTCAAAGAGGTCAGGAGAAATGAGTGAGCAGGAACTTGCGACAGCAAAACTATTCCTGCATGATCTCCTTAAGGAAAACATAGTTTTCCCGTTCTACAGACGTTTTTCGGGACTTCTCCCTGAACTGCAGGAGTTTGCTGATGAGACGCTGATGCAGTTCAAGGGAAGACCCGAGGCAAGCGTGCTTCTTCACTATAGCGTTTCATTGAATCCGGGAGCGCCAACGTCAGGCGGGGCTGCCGGAACTGATAATGATCAGGTCTATAAGGTACAGCCCATGAAAGAAATGTATGAGGGTATCTATGTAGCAGGGTTCGTACTGTTCTTCGGAGAGCAGGTCAGGTATTTCGTGACAGACGATGCGGCACAGAAAAATGTCGTGGAGAGTGGCACATTCAGTCAGGATACACGTATTTCGGACGCAGGAGAGGATCGTTTCGGTGAGATCAATCACATATCGATGCTGACAAAGACACAGCATTATGATGAAGCTCTTGCATCTCTTGAAAAATATAACCGCAGGGCGCATATGGTCCAGACACTCTTTAAGCGCTAGAACGCTCAGGCATGGTGGAAAAAATGTTGGCTACACATCAGAACGACAAAAAGTATATGGTGGGTTTTGATCTGGGAGAGAACAGCTGCCAGATATCATACTGTACGGCCGGCTCAACTCTTGAACCGGTCACGTTTGCCGTAACTGACGGAACAGATGACTACGACATTCCGACCAGGATGACGAAAAAGACAGGCGTCAACATCTGGTTCGTCGGAAAAGAAGCGGAAGAGTGGAACAGACAGGGAGCAGGGACTGAAGTTGCGCATATTCTTTCAGCAGCCGTGACAGGACGTCCGATCAATATCGAGGGTCAGGAATATGATCCATGTTCGATGCTGGCTCTTTTCATTAAGCGCTGCCTTGTACTTCTGTCAACAGAAGTTCCGACTGAGAAAATTGCAACACTCATGTTCACATTAGACAGCATGGATGCCCCGCTTGTAGAGGCACTTAAGAAAGTCAGGAAATTTCTTGACCTTCCTATAGATGATATAGCGTGGGAAAGCCATAGCAATTCGTATTATAATTTCCTGCTTATGCAGCCGCGGTCGCTGCATGAAAAGGACAGTATACTCTTTGAGTATGACGGTTCACGCACTTTATATAGTTACCGCATGGTGTATAACGTCAAAACTGATCCGATCGTCGCGTTTATTAAAAAGCAGGAGTTTCGCGAAATGAGCGATGAAGCTATGAAAAAGCAACAGGCGTCATCGCAGCAGACGACCGCTCACGACCTTCGTGATGAGACTTTCCTGAGCGTCCTTAAGAAATGTGTTCCGGTCGACGATATTTCAAGTGCTTTTCTGATAGGAGAGGGCTTCCGTACAAGATGGATGAAAGAATCGCTCAGCTATCTCTGTTATCACAGGAGGGTGTTCCTGGGAAATAATCTTTACAGCCGCGGTGCAGCCTATGGCGCTTTGATGCGCGGTGACAGGCCGCAGTCGGCCAGGGAGTATTTCTTCCTTGGCGACAACTGCCTGACCACAAACGTCGGTGTGATGGCAATGAAACATGACAGGAGTATGTATTATCCGTTGATGAGTGCAGGAACCAGCTGGTATGAAGCAGGAAGTGAAAAGGAATTCATCGTTGACGGAGCCAGTGATCTTCATCTGATTCTGACACCTATTACAGGGGGAGAAACAAGAGAGGAAACAATAACACTCGAAGGAATGCCTGTCAGACCACCCCGCACGACAAGAATCAAGCTTTGCCTTTCAATGAACAAAGATGGGCATATCATGGTCCACGCACAGGATCTCGGATTCGGAGAAATGTTTCCTGCAACGGACAAAACATGGGATAAAGAGATAGAAATAGTATGAGTCTATTACTTACATCAGGAAAACGCGCAGATACGCCATATCGCCTTGAGTGGTTCGGCAGGAACATTTATTCCATTGAGGAATTATGTTACTGCATAGAGAAGAGCGCTCAATTCATAGATAATAATATTCTTGATGCAGGACTTGTGTCATGGCTGGGTGACGAGTGTGCCTTGCCGGAACTTGCAAGGACACTGGGAGCAATCATTACAGGCGGCGATGGTGCGGTGCCTGATTTCTGCGAGCAGATACTCAAAACGGCAGATTTCCTTCCTGAGAAAAATGCCGCTGACACTATAAGTATCATACGTGCCGGAGAAGGGCTTGAAGCATATGAACAGATGGAGGCCAGGGCCGATTACCTTATGGACAGCGGACGCTTCTATCAGGCATTGGCTGAGTATGAGCGTATACTTGATGAA
Source organism: Lachnospiraceae bacterium (assembly GCA_028706005.1). Classification (GTDB taxonomy): domain Bacteria; phylum Bacillota; class Clostridia; order Lachnospirales; family Lachnospiraceae; genus CAG-791. The sequence goes on along the minus strand of JAQWCI010000005.1, from coordinate 14,682 downwards.
CTTCCTGAAGCTGAGCGAAAGCTGAGGGCGAGGATAGAGCACAGCAGGGGAGTGATCTTTGCCGGACTTTATAATTTCTCGATGGCTGCAGAATGCTTCCAGAGGGCATATACGCTTTCTGACGAAAAGAAATATTATCTTGATTATCTTGCTGCTATAAGAATGTACCTCCCGGATACGGATTATGTTTCATTTGTCACAAGACATCCAGAGTCATATGAATATTCGCTGGAACTTGAGAAGATGATGGATGAGGCCGGCAGTACATATGATGATCAGCCGGGGACAAAACAAATAGAACATCTGAGGGAAATGAAGAAGACCTGCTACCCTGATCAGCAGTTTGATGAGGAAATCGAAGCTACTGTAAAGAACCTTAGAGATAATTACAGGACAAATGTGAGCCGCATGGCATGAGATAAGTGTCTTGACGTTTCATGCCGGTGCATGGTAGGATAATGCCGTCCCTGACAGTTTAGTGCGATAAACTGATAAATCACTAAAGCGAACAGGGAACAGCATATTAAGGAGCAGACAACGCTCCGTCGAGGAGGAGATTATGAAAAAGAAAAGGATTCTTGCATTGGCGCTGGTCGCAGTAATGTCAGCAGGATTGCTTGCAGGGTGCGGCTCTAAGAGCAAAGACAAAACATTTACAGTAGGTTTTGATGCGGAGTTCCCGCCTTACGGATTTATGGGGGATGACGGTGAGTACACAGGTTTTGACCTGGATCTCGCACAGGAGGTCTGCACGCGCAATGGCTGGACACTTGTCAAGCAGCCGATAGACTGGGATTCCAAGGATGCAGAGCTCGAAGCGGGCACTATTGACTGTATCTGGAACGGATTCACTGTCACAGGCCGTGAGGATCAGTACACATGGACAGAGCCTTACATCGATAACAGCCAGGTCTTTGTTGTTCCGACTGACGGAGGAATCGCGAGCCAGGCAGATCTTGCAGGCAAAACTGTAGGCGTCCAGAAGGATTCGAGCGCACTTGCAGCTCTCGAGGGCGACAGTGCGGATCTTGCAGCGACATTCGGAAAAATGACGCAGTATGCTGACTACAACACAGCGTTCATGGATCTTGAGCAGGGAGCTATAGATGCAGTTGCAATCGATATAGGCGTGGCTAACTATCAGATCAATCAGAGAGGTGAGGGATTCAAGATCCTTGATGAGCATCTTTCAACAGAACAGTACGCAGTAGGATTCAAGCTCGGAAATACGGAACTTCGCGATGAGGTCCAGAAGACTCTTAACGAAATGGCTGATGACGGAACGATTGCAAAGATTGCCGATAATTATGCTGATTATGGAATTCCGGACAGCCTCTGCATCGGCAAATAATGAAACAGATCAAGCAGAAGTTGATATGAGTTGTGAGCCTGCCTGAGGGTGGGCTCATATTGGGAATGGGGCATTTATGAGTTTAGTTACGGTCTTTACACAACTTATGGGCGGCATGGGTATCACTGTCGCGATATTTCTGCTGACACTTCTTTTCTCAATGCCACTTGGCATGCTTGTTGTGCTGCTCAGAATGAGCGCAAATAAAGTCGTTTCCGCCATAATGATGGTCTACATTTCGATCATGCGCGGAACACCGCTGATGCTGCAGATAATAGTCATATATTTTGCTCCATATTATGTTTTCCATATCAATATTTCTTCGTCATACAGATTCATAGCGGTGATAATAGCATTCTCGCTCAACTATGCGGCATACTTCGCGGAAATCTACCGCTCTGGATTTAAGTCAGTGCCTCACGGGCAGTATGAAGCGGCGAACGTGCTCGGCTACAACAGAAGCCAGACATTTTTCCACATCATTCTTCCGCAGGTCATAAAGCGCGTACTTCCGCCTGTGACAAATGAGGTAATCACGCTTGTAAAGGACACTTCTCTTGCCTTCGCAATCGCTACGGCTGAGATGTTCACGATAGCAAAACAAATATCGGCGAAGGAAGCGTCACTCATGCCACTGATGGCAGCAGGGCTTTTCTATTACATATTCAACGCACTTGTCGCCTGGGGCTGCGCGTGGATAGAGAAAAAATATGACTATTACAGGATATGAATATCATCCTGATATTTGATACAAGAGGTCACGATTAAATGAAAATTCTCGAAATGAATCACATAAAGAAAAGTTTTGACGGAGTCGGAGTCATCTCTGATATTTCGCTTTCAGTAAACGAGGGTGAGGTCCTGTCGATAATCGGCCCGTCGGGATCAGGAAAATCGACGCTGCTCAGATGCGCGACCATGCTGGAGAGGATGGATGGCGGAGATCTCGTTTATCTCGGACGTTACGCTGCACGTGAGGAAGACGGCAGATGTGTATACGCATCCCAGCAGGACCTCAAAGAGATAAAGCGCAACATAGGACTTGTTTTCCAGAACTTCAATCTGTTCCCACATTATTCTGTACTGAAGAATATTGTTGCACCACAGTTGATAGCAGGCAAAACAAAAGAGAATGCCGAGAGCAGGGCTATGGAGCTGCTAAAGAGTCTCGGTCTTACGGATCACAGGGACAAGTATCCATGTCAGCTTTCCGGAGGACAGCAGCAGAGAGTCTCAATAGCGAGGGCGCTTGCACTTGATCCGCAGATACTTTTCTTTGATGAGCCCACATCGGCGCTTGACCCGGAGCTCACGGCGGAAGTGCTTAGGGTAATAAAAGAGCTTGCAAGTCAGCATATGACAATGGTAATTGTGACGCATGAGATGGAATTTGCGAGGGAGCTTTCAGACTGGATCATATTCATGGAGAATGGATATATTCAGGCGGAGGGTACGCCGAAGGATCTGTTCTCGACAGACAATGCCAGAGTGCAGAGTTTTGTCGGAAAGTTGCGGGCTTGAGGTTCATGGATTATACTCGGTAGTGCAGTTTGATGAAAAAACACTTTAGCTTCGGGGAGTGAGGCTTATATGGATCTTTCACGGATATATGAAGACAGACCCGGTGAAGAATGTGGTGTGTTCGGCTGCTATGATTTCGATGGAAATCAGACGGCTGCTCACACCATTTATTATGGGCTGCTTTCGCTGCAGCACCGGGGACAGGAAAGCTGCGGCATAGCGGTCAGTGATACTGAAGGACCGAAGGGAAAAGTCATGAGCCACAAGGAAATGGGACTCGTGAATGAAGCTTTCACGCCGGAGATACTTGATTCGCTTAAGGGAAATATCGGGTGCGGACATGTGCGGTATTCCACATCGGGAAGCAGCACCATAGAAAATGCGCAGCCACTTGTTTTGAATTATGTGAAGGGAACGCTGGCTATCGCGCACAACGGAAATCTTGTGAATGCAAATGAACTTAAGAATCAGCTTGCGTACACAGGAGCGATATTTCAGACGACCATTGACTCTGAGGTAATAGCATTCGAAATCGCGAGAAACAGATTGAAGAGCCGTACAGTAGAAGAGGCCGTAGGTCTTACCATGGACATGCTGAAGGGTGCATATTCGCTCGTGGTAATGTCGCCGAGAAAACTGATCGGGGCAAGGGATCCTTTTGGATTCAGACCTCTTTGCATAGGAAAACGTGACAATACCTGGTTCCTTGCATCTGAATCATGCGCGCTCGATACGATAGGAGCGACATTCATAAGGGACGTAGAGCCAGGCGAGGTGGTCACAATAACGCCTGACGCCGAGGGAAGCATTATTTCAGACAAGTCGAGATGCATATCCGCTGATAAGTGGGGGACATGCATATTCGAATATATTTATTTTGCGCGCGCTGACTCGACAATCCAGAAACGCAGCGTATATAACTCAAGGATCCTGGCTGGAAAGTTCCTGGCTCAGGACTCGCCGGTGGATGCGGATCTTGTAGTGGGAGTGCCCGAATCAGGAAATGTCGCGGCAATGGGATATGCGGCGCAGTCAGGGATACCATACGGCGTGGCTTTCATGAAGAATTCTTATGTAGGACGCACGTTTATAAAGCCGACTCAGAAGAGCCGTGAGAGTTCGGTTCAGGTCAAGCTTAATCCGATAGTGGATGCTGTCGCCGGGAAACGTGTTATCATGGTAGATGACTCGATAGTCCGCGGAACCACATCTGATCTTATCGTGCAGATGCTGCGGAATGCCGGAGCAAGAGAAGTTCATGTCAGAATAAGTTCACCGCCTTTCCTGTGGCCCTGTTATTTCGGGACTGACGTCCCTGCAAGAGAACAGCTCATAGCATACGGCAGGAGCGTTGATGAGATAAAAAATATTATCGGTGCGGATTCACTTGCCTATCTTGAGATCCCGCGTCTGAGAGAACTCGTGGGAGGCAGCTTCGGCTGCTGCGATGGGTGTTTTACAGGTAAGTATCCTGTTGACCCGCCGTCGGAAGACCAGCGCGGTGAGAATGAGTTCTGGACAGGACTGAGGTCAGAGGGGTCAGTCGCAGGTCTGCCGGACCTGCGGTTGGACTGATTTCCGTGGACAACATCACCACCCGGAAGAACAGGACTATCCAAGTCGTGCCAATCAGCAAATAAAGTGAATTATGGAGGTTAGGAAAAATGCCAACAGATCGTTATATAAGCCCGCTCTCAGAGCGCTATGCAAGCCGTGAAATGCAGTTCACATTCTCTCAGGATATGAAGTTCAGGACCTGGAGAAAATTGTGGATAGCTCTTGCTGAGACCGAGAAAGAGCTCGGACTTGACATCACCGATGAACAGATAGCTGAGCTGAAGGAACATGCTGACGACATCAATTATGACGTTGCAAGAGAACGTGAGAAGGTCGTGCGCCACGACGTGATGAGCCATGTTTATGCATATGGCAAACAGTGCCCCAAGGCGGCAGGAATAATTCATCTCGGTGCCACAAGCTGCTATGTCGGAGATAACACAGACATAATCATAATGAGAGAGGCACTGCTTCTTGTAAGAAAGAAGCTTATCTGTGTGATAGGTGCATTAGCGAAGTTCGCGAATGAGTATAAGGATCAGGCGACCCTTGGTTTCACGCATTTCCAGCCTGCACAGCCGACAACAGTTGGCAAGAGAGCTACTCTGTGGATCAATGAGTTCATGCTCGATCTTGATGAGGTCGATCACATGATCGCTTCTTTGAAACTCCTTGGCAGCAAGGGAACAACAGGAACACAGGCGTCATTCCTCGAGCTCTTTCACGGGGATTATGACAAAGTGGACGCACTGGATCCCATGATCGCGGAGAAAATGGGGTTTGAGGCATGCGTTCCTGTTTCAGGACAGACATACTCCCGCAAGGTCGATACTCAGGTCGTAAATGTCCTTGCAGGGATAGCATCTTCTGCTATGAAGATGGCAACTGACATAAGGCTCCTTCAGCATCTCAAGGAAGTAGAGGAACCATTCGAAAAGTCTCAGATCGGTTCATCGGCAATGGCTTATAAGAGAAATCCCATGCGCTCGGAGAGAATATGCTCGCTGTCAAGATATGTGATGGCGGACGCACTGAATCCGGCAATAACATCGGGAACTCAGTGGTTTGAGAGAACTCTTGATGATTCAGCAAATAAGAGACTCTCAGTACCGGAAGGCTTCCTTGCTATCGACGGAGTCCTTGATCTGTGCCTCAATGTGACAGACGGAATGAAGGTTTATCCAAAGATGATCGAGAGACATCTGTTGTCAGAGCTTCCGTTCATGGCTACTGAGAACATAATGATGGATGAAGTGGAGCGTTACGGCGGGAACCGCCAGGAACTCCATGAGGAGATCAGAAAGATGTCGATGCAGGCAGGCCGCCGCGTCAAGGAAGAAGGACTCGACAATAACCTGCTCGAACTCATCGAAGCTAATCCTAAATTCCACGTCACCCGCGAGGAAATGGACAAGAAGATGGATCCGCAGCTTTATGTGGGTTGCGCGCCTCACCAGGTAGATAAGTACCTTGAGACAGTTGTGCAGCCGATGCTGGATGCGAATCAGGAAGAGCTCGGAGTGAAGGTTGAGATTACGGTATAAATTGAGCTTATGATGGCCATCAGAAATATTGATTTTACTTATATATATGCCTAAGATATACTGTCACTTGGTGCCAGAGAAGACGCCGACAACATATCACAGCCGTAAAACCGCATACGCGGATTTTCCGGCATGGAGGGAAAAATGGTAAAAGCAGTAGTTGGAGCAAACTGGGGCGATGAAGGTAAGGGCAAGATCACTGATACACTGGCTGACAGCGCTGATGTTGTCATCAGATTTCAGGGCGGCGCAAATGCAGGTCATACGATAGTTAACGAGTATGGCAAATTCGCACTTCACACCGTTCCGTCAGGTGCCTTTCATCAGAACATAATGAATATCATGGGTTCGGGAGTGGCTTTCGATATTGAAAAGTTCATGAATGAGCTGAAATCCATAACAGATAAAGGAGTACCGCAGCCTCAGATAATGGTATCAGACAGAGCACAGGTCATGATGCCGTATCACGTGTTGTTCGATACACTTGAGGAAGCAAGACTGGCCGGCAAGAGTTTTGGCTCGACGAAGTCAGGCATAGCTCCATTCTATTCAGACAAGTATTCCAAGATCGGCTGGCAGATCAATGAGTTCTATCAGGATGATGATGTACTCATGGAGAAGATAAACCGTATAGCTGATATCAAGGATTGTCTTCTTGTAAATCTTTATCATACCGATCCTATCGACAGAGCAGGACTCCTTGAATGGATCAGGGAACAGCGCACTAAGGTCGAGCCATATATCGGAAATGTCAGCGAGTATCTCGGAGAAGCTATTAAGGCAGGCAAAACAATTCTCCTCGAAGGTCAGCTCGGCACAATGAAGGATCCGGACAACGGAATATATCCTATGGTCACATCGTCATCGCCTCTCGCAGGTTTTGGCGCAGTGAGCTGCGGAATTCCGCCTTATGAGATCAAGCAGATCGTTGTTGTTTCCAAGGCATATTCATCAGCGGTAGGCGCCGGTGAATTCGTCTCAGAGATATTCGGAGATGAGGCTGTTCTCCTTCGCAATCACGGCGGAGACGGCGGCGAGTACGGAGCTACTACAGGGCGTCCGAGAAGAGTCGGCTGGTATGACTGCGTTGCATCCAAATATGGCTGCCGCGTGCAGGGCGCGACGGATGTTGCATTCACAGTCCTTGATGACCTCGGTTATCTCGATGAGATCCCGGTCTGCGTCGCGTATGAACTTGACGGCAAACAGATAACAGAGTTCCCTGTGACTAAGGATCTTCACCGCTGCAAACCTGTATATAAGACATTCAAGGGATGGAAGAGCGATATCCGCGGAATCAGAAAATTTGAGGATCTTCCGCAGGAAGCTCAGGACTATGTCAACTTCATCGAACAGCAGATAGGCTTCCCTGTCACCATGGTCTCGAACGGCCCGGCAAGAGAAGATATCATCTATCGTGAAAGTCCGCTGAAGAAATGATCATGTAAATGGATTTTCAGCATTGACAGAGCCAACGGTGAACAGTAACGCATATTCTTCAGACTGTGATATTGCGAGAGCAGCATCACAGTCTGTTTTTGCAATAAGTATGATTTTGATTGTCAACAACCAGGTGGTTTAGTATCATTGCATTTGTGGCAACAGTGGTAATGTTGTGGAGACCTGAGGTAAAAAATGCAGGTAAATCTTGAGTATTACAGAGTTTTCTATTATGTCGCACAGACCGGGTCACTGAGCAGAGCGGCAGAGCAGCTTTCCGTTTCCCAGCCGGCTGTCAGCCAGTCACTCAGGCAGCTTGAGAATACACTTGGGACATCGCTCTTTACCAGAACATCGCGCGGAGTGAAACTGACGAAAGAAGGGGAACTCCTTTTCTCATATGTGAGGAGAGGCTATGAGAATATCGAGACGGGCGAGAAGAAACTACGTCAGATGCTGAATCTCGATATCGGTGAACTCCACATTGGAGCGAGCGATATGACGCTTCGGTTCTATCTTCTCCCTTACCTTGAGAAGTTTCATGAAAAACACCCCAATATCAAGGTCAGTGTGACAAATGCACCTACCCCGGAAACACTCGGATATCTGGAAAACGAAACAATCGATTTCGGTGTTGTCTCAGGCCCGCTGCCGGAAATGCCGCAGGTAGAAGCTATAAAGGTGCGTGAGATCCAGGACACATTCGTGGCGGCACGCAGATTCATTCAATATCGCAATCGCACACTTGATCTTCATGATCTTGAAAAGCTCCCGCTTATATCGCTTGAAGGCAAAACATCCAGCAGGTCGTATATAGATTCATTCATGGCAAAGAACGGTGTGACAATAAGACCTGAATTTGAGCTGGCGACAAGCGATATGATAGTCCAGTTCGCATTGAGAAATCTTGGTGTAGGTTGTGTTGTCAGAGATTTCGCGGCGCCATTCCTTGAAAGCGGACAGCTTTTCGAACTGCGATTTAACAAATATATCCCACAGAGGAATTTCTATGTTACAGTAAACAGGAACGTCTCTCTACCCGCGGCGGCGACAGGGCTCCTTGAAATGATCAGGGCAGGAGACAAAACAGAATAGAAAGTGGATGGTCTTATGATAAATACTGTTGTTTTTGATATCGGAGGTGTGCTGGCTGATTACCATTGCGCCGAATACTATGTAGGACTTGGTTATGATGAGGAGAAGGCAAAGAGACTTGAAGAAGTTACAATGCACTCACCATACTGGTGTGAATATGACCGCGGAGTCATGACGGATGAAGAGATACGGGCAAAGTTCAAATCGCTCGCGCCGGACCTATCGGATGATATAGACCGCTCGCTCACGACTATGCATGGGAATGTTACCCGCAGGGAGAAATCCATACCGTGGATAAAGTCTCTTAAGGAGCGCGGTTTCAAAGTACTGGTCCTGTCAAATTATTCCAGAACAGCATTTCACGACTGCGCCGATGCGCTTGATTTCCTTGATGTCGTGGATGGCGGGATAATATCTTATCAGGATCAGGTGATCAAACCGAATCCTGCAATATATGAGCTCCTCTGCTACAGGTACGGAGTAAGACCGGAGAATTGCGTTTTTATTGATGATACTGTTAAGAATCTCGTTGCCGCGGCAAAACTTGGATTCAGCACGGTTCATTATGAGACTTTTGAACAGACTTCGAATGAACTTGAAAGTCTGATTGGAGGCGAAAATGAACATTGGAAATAAAGTGGATCATACTGAGAAGAAAAAGTATCCGTGGACGGCAAAAAGAATCGCGGCATGGATATGTATCATAGTGCTGGTGGCGATGTATGTCGTCACTCTGGTCGCGGCAATAATGTCAAAGCCGGGTGCTGATACACTGTTCAAGGCAAGCCTTGCATTGACTATATTTCTGCCGATCGTGTGCTGGGTATTTATCTGGCTCTATGGGTTTTTCACTGACAAAAAGACGATCGCGAGCCTCAATATCCTGAATTCCAATCCAGAAGCAAGGAAAAAGATGGAAGACGAGATCAAAGACAGTGAAAACAAAACAATCAAAAACAAAACATCTGAAAATAAGGAGCAAAAGTCTTAATGATAACAAGAATTCTAAATGACGGCTGGTTCATGGCAATGGCAGCCTGCGATGACAGGATCCCTGCAAAAGTCCCGGGCAGTGTTTATTCAACGCTGCTCGACAATGGTCTGATGGATGATCCGTTTTACCGCGACAATGAACTTGCAGCAACGAGGTTGATGGACCACGATTATTCTTTTGTAAATGAGTTCAGTCTGACAGAAGAAGAACTGCACAGCGACAGACTGATCCTTCACTTTGACGGTATAGATACGATTGCGGATGTATATCTTGACAATGTCCTTATCGGCAAAGCTGACAATATGAACCGTGTCTGGGAGTATGATATTTCAGATGCAGCCGGATCAGGTAAAGCTGAACATATTCTGAAAGTGGTACTTCATTCACCAACCAAGTACATAGAGGAAGAGGACGCGAAAATCCACGCTGGCGGATCACCCGATGCAATGGTCGGCTTCCCGCATATCCGCAAAGCTGCATGCATGTTCGGCTGGGACTGGGGCCCGCGCCTTCCTGATGCGGGTTTGTTCCGCACTGTAAAAATACTGGCGGTCAACGATGCACGGATCGAGAATGTATGTTTTGACCAGAAACACAATATTACCGGGACGGATCCTGTAAAAGGAAACAGCGTCGGCAGCGTTGAGCTGTCAGCTGATATTGATGTTGAGTTTGTAGGGCATACAAAAGGCACTGCGGTCGGGGACGAAGAGACCGCAAGGCGCCGCACTGTATCAATGATAGTCATGTCGCCGGACAGAGAGAAAACAAAGGTCGTCTCAGGAAAAATCGATGAGCTTTCAGGGCCGGATACCGGACATGGACATAAGAGGCTCTCAGTAACAATAGATGATCCGGAGCTCTGGTGGCCTAACGGTTACGGTGAGCAGCCACTGTATGCTGTTGAGATCATTCTGTCAGTCGATGGAAAACATGTGGAGTCGAGGATATATCACATCGGGCTAAGGACCTGCACGGTGAATACTGATTCAATTCCTGATGAACAGCATGATCCTCACATGGAGAACCAGAAACCGGACAAAGTGGAGTCGAGGAACTTTGCTTTTGAGGTAAACGGACTTCAGATCTTTACCATGGGCGCGGATTACATCCCTGAGGACGCGATAATAACGCGGCAGAACAGGCAGCGCACGGCAAAACTCATAAAATCGGCAAAACAGTGCAACATGAACAGCATCCGCGTATGGGGCGGCGGATACTTCATGGATGATTATTTTTATGATCTTTGCGACGAGAACGGAATCCTTGTATGGCAGGATTTTCTCTTCGCATGCGCCTGCTACGAGCTGGATGACAAATTTGAGGATAATATTGTCGCAGAAATCAGAGACAATGTGAGAAGGCTCCGCCATCACGCCTGCATAGGGATATGGTGCGGCAACAATGAGATGGAGACCCAGACGCTCGACAAATCATGGGGACCGTCGACAAAGCAGGTCTATGATTATATAAAGATATTTGAGTATATTATTCCAAAGGTGTTGAAGAGGGAGGATCCGGAGAGGTTCTACTGGCCGAGTTCTCCGTCATCAGGCGGCAATTATGAGAACGCCCATGAGGAAAATATCGGAGATACACATTACTGGGGAGTATGGCATGGGTGTGAGCCGTTTACAGCGTACAGGTCACACCATTATCGCTTTATGTCAGAGTTCGGGTTCCAGTCATTCCCGTGTCTACAGACCATAGAAAGTTTTACTGAGCCTGAGGACAGAAATGTATTCTCAAGAGTCATGGAGATGCATCAGCGCAATTCCGCGGCAAACGGCAAGATCATGAATTATATGTCACAAACATATAAATATCCGGGAAGTTTTGACGACCTGATATATTGTTCTCAGTTGTTGCAGGCAGACGCCATAAGATACGGTGTCGAGCATTTCAGAAGATTCCGCGGGACATGTATGGGCACTGTCGTCTGGCAGCTCAATGATAACTGGCCGGTTGCAAGCTGGGCCGGAATTGACTATTACGGGCGCTGGAAGGCGCTGCAGTACGCGGAGAAGCGTATGTTCGCCCCGATACTTATTTCGTGTGAGGAACATGGAGAGACAGATGAAAAGCCATTTCCTAATTCGCAGCAGTGTGCTGTGGATTTTTCTGCGACATTGCATGTAGCTAACGAGACCGGTAAGACGATCGAAGGTATGGTTATGTGGACACTTCGCATGCCGGATGGAACAACGGCCACGGACGGCGGTGTCGGTGTGACTGTCGAGCCGTACAGCGGTACATGGCTTCCGAAGATGGATTTTGACGACATTATTTCGGAGGATAAGGCGATAGAGAACAGCGGCGCGATCATATCAGCGGACAAAGACTCGTTCATGGAGGACAAGCACCTGAGTCCGTTCGACCTGCATCTTTCATTTGAACTTGTTGTCGGTGACGATATTGTTTCTCAGGGCAGCTGTCTTTTTGTGGCGCCGAAGCATTATCATTTTGATGACCCGGCGCTTGAGATAGAGGTGAACGGAAATCAGGTCGCGGTAACATCGCACGCCTTTGCAAAATCAGTGGCTGTGGAGTCACCTGACGGGAACCTGCGGCTTGATGATAACTTCTTTGATATGGAGCCCGGGACAAGAGTTCTGACTGTTGTCGATGAAAACGGGGATCCATGCGCGGAAGAAGCGATGCCTGCGGGACCGTACAGAGTCAGAAGTGTCTACGGGACCTGGATGTAGAATATATAAAAAACAGGTTGACAGCTGTCATTACAGGTGGTAAATTAAGTCTTGCTGTGAGAACAGCAGCAAATACAACAATAAAGCAGAGCTTCCACTCTCACCCGGCGGTATATGGACATTAGTGTTCAGCAGGCTTCCGGAGTTGATAACGAATTATTCGCAGGATAGATGTAATATGATCGGCCGGCGGGTGATAAGGATCGAGATGATACGGTGGATGCCTGGGGCAGCCACCGTTTTTGTGTGTGGCAGGCAAATTTTCTTGTCACAGGGAGGGTACAAAGATTAATAATTACAACAATACCAGAGGCAACAAGGGCAGTGAATTCGCAATTAATGAGCAGATACGCGATAAGGAAGTCCGTGTGATTGGGGATCATGGTGAGATGCTTGGCGTCATGAACATACTGGATGCGCGTAAGGCAGCAGAAGATGCGGAACTTGATCTGGTAAAGGTTTCGCCGAATGCTCAGCCGCCGGTCTGCAAGATCATTGACTATGGCAAGTTCCGTTATGAGCAGGCACGCAAAGACAAAGAGGCCAAGAAGAAACAGAAGAATGTAGAGATCAAAGAAATAAGACTTTCGCCCAATATCGACACAGCCGACCTTGAGACTAAGGCCGCAGCTGCAAGAAAGTTCATCACAAGAGGAGACAGAGTCAAAGTTACGCTTCGTTTCCGCGGACGTGAGATGGCTCATATGGGTGCAAGTGTTCATATCCTCACGGACTTCGCCAATTCGCTTGTTGACTGCGCTATAGTCGACAGAGCGCCGAAGGTGGAAGGCCGCACGATGACGATCTTCCTCGCACAGAAGAAGAACTGAGTAACAACATTGTTTTTGGCTGAAAAAGAAAACTGATAATACATAAATCATATGCGCGATCAGAAGTTCATGAATTCAGTTAGAATATAAAACCAATCAGGAGGAAACAGAAATGCCCAGTATGAAAACAAACAGATCCGTTGCCAAGCGTTTCAAGGTCAGCGGTACCGGAAAATTGATGAGATTCAAGGCAAACAAGCGCCACATCCTTACCAAGAAGAGCACAAAGAGAAAGAGAAATCTCAGAAAGCCCATCGTTACTGATTCTACTTGCGTAAAGAATATCAGGAAGACGCTTCCATACGCATAACTGTTGCTTGAAGTATCGTTGAGTTTCTAGAGAATATTTTGGAGGATAATTAGAATGGCACGTATAAAAGGCGCGTTAAATGCCAAGAAGAAACATAACAGAGTATTAAAGCTTGCTAAGGGCTTCAGAGGAGCTCGTTCAAAGCAGTACAGAGTAGCTAAACAGTCCGTGATGAGAGCTCTTACATCATCATTTGCAGGACGCAAGCAGAAGAAGAGAGATATGAGATCTCTCTGGATCACACGTATCAATGCTGCTGCACGTATCAACGGACTTTCATACAGCAAAATGATGCATGGTCTCAAGCTTGCAGGTGTTGATATCAACCGCAAGATGCTCGCTGAGATGGCAGTAAATGATGCTGATGGTTTTGCAACAGTTGCAAAGATCGCAGCTGACAAGATCAGCGCATAATTACGATGAAGGCAGGTCTTGTCTCTGCCACACATGAATAATCAAGCCCGGGGCTGTTCAAATAGCTCCGGGCTTTTTGTTTTCAGGATAATCAGTGGGTATGCGGATGATCCAGATGTTCCTTTATTTCTGATATTGAAAGACCCTGCTTTCTGGCAATTCCTGCGAGGTCATCATACTCATATTTTGAACGTTTTACGCCGTAACCACTTGCATCTTTGCGGCGTATATCGCCAAATGCAGTCTGGACTTTGATGACGCTGCGGTCAAGAACATAGCGCCCGCATTTGTTTTCGCGGATACCGAGAGTGGATGTGTATCTGAACATGGCGCTGATCATGTTTTGCCTGTCCACATCATCGCACAGCACGCATATAAGTGTTCCCGGGCGGCTCTTCTTCATTACGATGGGGATCGTGAAAACGTCGAGTGCGCCTCCGGTCAGGAGCTGCTCAGAAGCAAAACCTATCTCTTCAGCAGTCATGTCATCGACATTACAGCATAGTTCTATGATCTTGTCAGTCTTTTCAACATCCTGAGTTTCACCGATAAGAGAGCGCACGCAGTTGGCGGCTTCGAAGTCTTTATTACCCATACCGTACCCGACAGAACTGACTTCCATGACAGGCATATCGCCGTATGAAGTCGCAAAGAACTTAAGGAGAGCTGCTCCTGTGGGAGTGCACAGCTCACCATCAACTGAGCCGCTGTACATTGGAATCCCTCTGAGCAGAAGAGCTGTGGCGGGAGCAGGGACCGGCAGTATGCCGTGAGCACAGTGAACATGTCCGCTGCCAACATTGACAGGGGATACAATGACCTGTTCAGGTGCAAGTCTTTCCATAAGCATGCAGACTGAAACTATGTCTGTTATGGCATCCATGGCGCCGACTTCATGAAAATGGATTTCAGAGACCG
>JAQWCI010000084.1 GCA_028706005.1 Lachnospiraceae bacterium | reverse complement strand
AAATGAATAGTATTTATATGAAGCTTTCAGGGCATATGCCCCGGCTCTCATATTCAGTTTTGTGTGCGCCGCCTTATCAGAACTGCGCACGGCGTTTCTTTACTATATCTATCATGACAGCACCGATAAGAATGATACCGGTTATTATCTGCTGCCAGTATGCCTGAAGACCGATGAACGGAAGGCCTACTTTCAAAAGACAGATTACATATGCTCCAAATACCGTTCCGCCTATAGTGCCTATACCACCGGCTGTTGAAACGCCGCCTACTATTGCTCCGCCTATAGCATCAAGTTCCATTCCTGCGCCTGTGCCGGGCTGAACTGTAGGTATTGCCGAAGCATAAGCTATCGATGCCATTCCTGCGAACAGTCCGCAGATCACATATGCCATGATGTGGTAGAACTTTACGTTTACTCCCGACAGCATTGTTGCTTCTTTGTTACTTCCTATAGCCAGTGTGTAACGTCCCACTCTTGTGTGATTGAGTACGTATCCCATTATCAGAGCCGCTGCCACTACTATCAGGAATCCAACAGGTATCTTTGTGTTATCCGCCAGCGTGATCTTGAAGATATTGTGGAACCACGCTCCGTCCTGCTGACCTGTAGGCCACGGTGTCGCCTTACACATCGACCCGAGTCCTCTGGTTATCATACTTGTACACAAAGTTGCCAGGAAAGGCGGCAGGTTCATCACCGCTACAAGAATTCCGTTCAGAAGTCCTATTCCGACTCCGAAGATTATTGCCACCAGAATTCCTACCCATACAGGAGCACCCATGTTTCTTACTAAAGTGCCTCCAAACAATGCATAACAGATGACTCCGGTTCCTATCGACAGATCAACACCGCCTGTCATTATCGGGAACGCAACACCGATTGCCATGATCACGTAGTAGAAGGACATATCAAGCAGTGATATCAGTGTCGTCGGCTTCCTGAATGTTTTGCTTGCTATACAGAAGAAAATGTACAATGCAATCAGAACGATCAGAACAATGTATTTCTGAGTCCCCAGTTTCTTAAGATCCACTTTCGACTTCTTCATGATTTCCTCCTGGATTATTTGATATTGCGTGTTGCTTTATTCATGATCATTTCCTGCGTGGCATCTTCAATCTTTATTTCACCTGTAACTCTGCCTTCGCACATGATAACTATACGATCACTCATTCTCAGTATTTCAGTCATTTCAGAAGAAATCATTATTATTGATTTTCCCTGTGCAGCCAGACTGTTCATCAGTTTGTATATCTCGTTCTTTGCGCCAACATCTATACCTCTTGTCGGTTCATCAAATATCAGGATGTCACAGTTCTTGACGAGCCATTTCGCAATGACTACCTTCTGCTGGTTTCCACCTGACAGGTTAACAACAGGCTGATCAGAGGAAGGAGTCTTAATATTCAGTTCATCTATGACTTTTTCGGTTGCCTTCTTCTCCTTCGACTTATTAATGGATATTCCTGACATGTATTCTTCAAGGCAGGCCAGTGTCGAATTCTCGATTATTGTCTTCTGAACGACGATTCCGTAGCGCTTCCTGTCCTCTGAAAGATAACCTATTCCGTGCTTTACAGCATCCTGAGGTGATTTGATGTCTACTTCAGTTCCGTTAATGTATATCTTCCCGCTCTGCTTGGGATCAGCTCCGAAAATTGCTCTTGCTGTCTCGGTGCGTCCTGCGCCCATAAGTCCGGAGAATCCGAGGATCTCTCCCTTATGAAGTTCAAAGCTTACGTCCTGCACCATCCTTCCGGCGTTCAGGTTCTCCACCTTGAGAACTACCGGTGCGTCATCAGGGACAAGGCTCTTTTCCTTGGGCTGTTCATATATTACACGGCCTACCATCATCTTTATGATGTCTTCTTTTGAGCAGTCCTTTGTGATAAGTGTTCCGACATATGTGCCGTCTCTCATGACTGTGACTCTGTCGGTTATTACCTTGATCTCATCCATGCGGTGGGATATGTAGATAATACCCAGATCCTGTTTGCGCAGATCTCTGATGATTGCAAACAGATCATCTATTTCTTTTTCAGTAAGAGCAGCTGACGGTTCATCAAATACTATTACTTTGCACTCGTGGGAAATAGCTTTTGCTATCTCGCACATCTGCTGCTTGCCTACTGTAAGATCCTTCATTCTCGCACTGGGATCAATATCGATCTTCAGCCGTTCAAAAAGCTTCCTTGATTCCGTGATCATCTTCTTATCATCTATCGTAGGTCCATGCATAAATTCACGGCCGATAAAGATGTTCTGCGCAACCGTAAGGTCGCCTACCATGTTAAGTTCCTGATGGACAATTACGATTCCGTCAGCCTGTGCTTCACGGGTACTGTGATAATTAACTTCTCTGCCCTGATATGTGATCTTGCCTGAATCCTTCTGGTATATGCCCGTAAGCACCTTCATCAGTGTGGATTTTCCTGCACCGTTCTCCCCCATGAGAGCATGTACTTCGCCCCTCTTCAGATCGAAGTCGACGTGATCCAATGCGTGCACGCCAGGGAAAGACTTATCAATTTTTTCCATTCTTAAAATTTCTTCGCCCATTCTGGTCCCCTTTACCTATCCGGTCAATTCTTTCTGCGTCTCGCAACAACGTCAGCATAAACAGCAACTATAACGATGATTCCGGTTATTATAAGCTGTACATCCTTGCCAAGCTTGTATGCCAGGATACCTTCCTGAAGAAGAGAAATGATGAATACGCCTATTACCGTTCCTCCTATTGACGCAAGTCCACCAGCCATGGATGTGCCGCCCATTACGCAGCCGGCGATTGCTTCATTGTTGTACTGATCACCGTAGTTTGGCTGTACTGTCGTATATACACCTACAAAGAATATCGCCGCAATTCCTACCAGAACGCCGCATATTACATATGCTGCCATTTCCCATTTCTTTACATCTATACCTGACAGTCTTACAGCTTCTTTGTTACTGCCAAGGCAGAGTATGTAACGTCCGATCCTTGTGTTGTTAAGAATGAATCCACATATCAGCGCAGCTACCAGGAAGATAACAAGACCTGTGGGAAAGCCGTTGAATGTTGCAAGTTTGCGGAACCATCCGCCGTCAGCACTTTCAAGAGGCCAGCTCACTGACATTGACTTGGTAAATATGGCTGCAGCACCCTTTGCTATGTTCATCGATGCCATCGATACAATGAACGGAGGGACAGACCAGTATGCCACCAGGTATCCGTTGAACAGTCCGAACATAAGACCGACTGCGATGCAGAGCAGAAGTGAAGCGCCCATCGGCATTCCATAATTCAGGAAGCAGTATCCCGAAACAAGCGCGCAGCAGAACATGACAGGTCCAATGGAGAAATCAATTCCGCCGGTAGCTATTACAAATGTGACGCCCAGAGATAAGAATCCCAGGAAGTACACATAGTTAAGAGTTCCCATCAGATGCGCCTTGCCTGCAAATCCGTCTATCGTTATGCAGAAGATCGCATACATCAGGATCAGAACAGCCGTCAGGACTATCCTGCTGAACCCCACTTTCTTTACAAAAGGTAAATTCTTGAACTTTTCCACTTTTCTTCCTCCTGCTTTACTTCTGCTGCCAGGTTCCTTCATAATACCCAGATCTGATTTGTTACCTTTATTAACTATGAACATTGTATAACCTAAATGTGAACAGATTAATAGAGTATTCTATGCAAAAAGGGGAATATTTTCCTTTTGGAAAATACTCCCCTTCGTTATTTTGTGCATGTTTTTTACAGTTTATCGCTGCTATCGTGCATTTTGCACGTTTCTTCGGCATCCTGCCGCAAATATGATTCTATTTTGTTTTCTTTCCAGTTTGCGCGAATTTTCTTCACGTACTCGGTCGGAGTCATTCCTGTCTGCCGTTTGAAAGTAGCTCCGAAATAATGCGGATCGTTATAACCCACTTTTATCGCTGCTTCACTTGTTTTGGCGTTTGTCGTCTCAAACAGTATCCTGGCTTTTTCCATTCGTGTTCTGGTAAGCGCCTCTACGAAAGTTTCGCCTGTTGAAGTTTTAAAGACCATGCTGAAATAGCTGACGCTCATATTCAGATATGAGCACACCGTATTAAGGCTAATATCAGGATTGCTGTAATTCTTCTCAATATAATCTGTTGCCATGACTGCTATCTTCTGGTTGCTGCTCTCGCGCTTTTTGGCTATTTCAGCTGAAACGCTGCGGCAAAACATAAGAAATCTGTCTTCTATATCTGAAAGGTAGGTATATGCTCCCAGATCGTTTATGAACGAGGACTCCTTCTCAAATTCACCGTTGCTCACAGTTTCGCGTTCTTCGAGTGTAATGAGGATCGCAAGAATACAATTCTGTATATGAAGGTTCAGTGTACTTCTCTCACACTTTGCTTCATAAAGCATGCGGAAGAACTCCTTTACCGTCTTCTCAAGTTCATCCTTCTGTCCTGTCTTTATATATAGAACTATCCTGTCGCCCCACGGCCCTGTCTGAATTGTCTTCCCGCCGTCAGACGAAAAATCTCTGCCATATACAGTACCGCCATCCTCAAACAGATACTCGAGGCCCTCCGCATATCTGGCATTTTCATATGATGCCTGCCATCCCAGTGGTGTGTGTACCGTTTTGCCCACTACAATGCATATGTTAATCTTAAGATACTTCAGGATCGCAGCCTGAATTCCCGTGCTTATCCGTTCTACATCCTCATTTAGTTCCTTTTCAGAGTCCCTCGAGATTATGATCACGCAGCGATCGCTTATATTGCGGAAAAACAATATGTTCTTCTCATTATCAAGCAGTTCCCCGGTGACATTATACAGAATGAAGTTCATGAGATCCGTGGAAATATCAGGGTACATTCCTGTCCACACTGAGCTGTCAGATGTGCCTGCAAGCATCACTGCCTGATAATTTCCGGTGACGCACACCTTCATGTTTTTCATCTGTTCATCAAGATCTGCTCCGCTTTCCTTGCCTTCTATGATCCTGTTGAGAAAATGCTCGCGCAGTATAGGCATATTGTCTTCATAATCCCGGCGCATTTTCTCAATCTGATCCCGCGAGCTGTTGTCGGCATCAAGTCTTGACTTGAGCTTCAGAAGAGTTTCTATGAGCTCGGCGGAGGTTATGGGCTTTAACATATACTCACAGACGCCGCACTTCAGCGCTTGTTTTGCATATTCAAATTCATCATACCCGCTCAGTATCATGATCTTCATGTCCGGATAATTGGCACTCACATATCTTGAAAGCTCAAGTCCGTCCATTACCGGCATGTAAATATCAGTGATAAGGAGGTCAGGCCTCTCCCGCTCCATAAATTCTATAGCATCCTTACCGTTCTCGGCAGTTCCGATAAGCGTATACCCCGCTTCATTCCATGGGGTTTTTGCAGCTATAGCTTCTCTTGTAAGGACTTCATCATCTACGAACAGAACCTTATACATTCATTTCCCTCTGTGTGGAAGAGCAACCGTCCCTTATCAGTAAAACGGGAACAGTATCTCCTGATTTTCCTCAGTGTACATATTATCCCTTGTAACAAGCGCCGACCCGGAATCTGTTTCGTGGTCGACTGTTTTGCCCCTTGCAAGTTCAGCCGCCTTTTCAATTCCGAAATATCCCATTGTAAACGCCTTCTGAACTACAATTGCCTTGAACGTTCCTTCCTCAAGGCCTTCTATTTCTTCCGTGGAATTATCAAATCCCACCAAAACTATGCTTCCGGACAGTCCAAGTTCCTCAACAGCTCTTGCTGCTCCGACTGCAGAGTCCTCATTCAGGCACGCAATATATCCTATATCCGGATTTTTCTCAAGAAGATCAAGCGTCACCTGATAAGCTGTATCAACGCTTGAATTACTGTATACCGTGGCGACTATCTGTGAGGCGTGTGTACCAAGGCCTTTTCTGAAGCCTTCCTCACGCTCCTGAGCAGTCGACGACTCCTTTACATGGCTGACGATCGCTATCTTATCATCATCGGTCAGAGTCTCCAACATTGGTTCGGCCATTTTGGCCCCCGCCGCCACATTGTCCGTTGACACAGTTGCGTCAGCCAGGTCTTCATCAGTCATAGAATCCACATACACCAGAGGAATTCCGGCTCTTTTTACAAGTTTCAGAGCTTCAGTGTTTTCAGTTCTTGACGCCGGCGCCACAGCTATGGCATCAGGGTGCCTGGCGGCCGCTTCTTCGATCAGTTTGCTCTGTTCCTCTATATGCGTTTCATCCGGCGGCGCCATCACTTCAAGTGTCACATCGTTCTCTTTGGCCGAAGTCTCGGCTCCCGCCTTGACTGCCGCCCAGAAATCGTTATTCTGCATACTCGATTTCGGAATATAAATTACTGTGAGGCTCCTGGACGTATTGTGATGTACCGTGAGCAGAACGGTCGATACCACGAGCGCTACGGCACAAATTACCAACAGTATCAGTATTTTTCTGTGTTTACTTTTCATCTGTGAGAAGCCATCCTTCCTTATATGGGATAACTATTCTGACGATGGTTCCCTCTCCGACCCTGCTCTCAAATCGCAGTCCGTACTGACTTCCGTAATACAGCTGGAGGCGTCTGTTGACGTTGCGGACGCCGACCTTCTTTCCGTCATTCTCAGGTCGTTCGTCCATCAGATGGTCAAGTGTCTCCTTATCCATTCCCGGGCCGTTATCCTCGACCGTGATCTCGAGATCATCACCCTTTTTGTTCCCGGTAACTCTGATAAAGCCTCCACCTGTTCTCTGCTTTATTCCGTGATATATAGCATTCTCCACAAGCGGCTGCACCACAAGTTTTGCTATGGATGCACTGCGCACATCAGGAGCAACGCTGATATCATAATCAAGTTTGTCGTGGTATCTCATTTTCTGTATCTTCAGGTATTCGCTCACATAGCTTATTTCATCCGCAACAGTTACGATTTCCTCATTATTGCTTATGGATTTCCTGAGCAGTTTGGAAAGAGAAGAAGTCATAAGGATCACGTCCCCGGTGTCCCCACTCTCAGCCATCCAGATTATCGAATCCAGCGTGTTGTACAGAAAGTGCGGATTGATCTGTGCCTGCAATGCAGCAAGCTCGCTCTTGCGTTTTTCTGTCTGTTCATCCTGTATCCGCTTTATCAGTTCACGAATACGTGCCAGCATAGTATTGAAAGATGATATGAGATCCCCGATTACATTTGTATAACCCGGATTTTCTATACTTGTGTTAAAGTTTTCCTGCTCAGCCTGCTTGAAAGAAACGCCCAGTGCACGAATAGGTCTCGAGATCATATTTGCAATCAGAACTGATACCGCAGACGCAGCTCCTATCAGAATGGCCGCCAGCAAAACATATAAGCTCAGCAGACCATCGCTCTTTGACATCAGCTCTTTTGTATCTGTCACTCCCGCCATCGTGCATCCTGTTATTGCAGACTTGGACACAGTATAGATCCTGTCTCCGTCCTCAGAGGCAAAGCTTCCATTGCCATTTGCAAGGATCCTGTCGATCTCCTCTGTCTGGACCCCGCTGTACAGGAGCTGTTGCTTGGGATGATAAACTATCCTGCCATCCTGATCTATTATGAAAACATATCCCTTACTGCCGAGACTTATCTTCTCACAAAGGCTGCTTATGGAGCGATAGTTCAGATCAATGAACAGAACTCCGATAGTCTTGCCTGTTTCCTTATCAACAATTGCACGGCTTAGCGTTACGACCCATGGATACTCTCCTTCAACAAGATTCTGCACATGTGAATACGCTATTACTTCTTCGCCTCCAAGCGCCTTCCTGTACCATGTTCTTTTTTCATACTCAGCATACGGGTTGATAGTGACTGAGGAATTATTTATCAGATAATTTCCATCAAGACCAAGAATGCCGATATTTACAATATCGTCCCTTGTTTCACGAAGAGTAGTGAACTGCTGTTCAAGACGTGTAAGACAGTTATTATAATCAGCTTTGTAATGATCTGCCTCGGAATATGTCAGATAGTTGATGGTATCATCGCTTCCAAGAATGAGCTGTGCGATATTTTCCATGTTGGAAAAATAAGAGTCAATGTCACTGTTCGCCATATCGATCAGCTGCCCTGTGTAGTCTGTAGAAGTCCCAAGTGCCATCTCGCGGCTTCTGCTCACTGAGATGAGCATAAAAATCAGGATCGTCGAAATAACGATCATCAGGAAAGGAATCAATATGGTAGCCCGAAGGCTCTTAAATCGGAACAGTGCATTGACTTTTTTGTCTGACATCAGCCCTTTGTCACTTCCAGATACCTGTGGTAGGCATCTTCCCATGCCGTTTCATTTTCCGGCTCATAAATCTTTATATCCGGTGATTTTCTGATTAGCTCTCTTGCCTCTTCTATACTGCCCAGTTCTCCGGAAGAAATCAACTGCAAAACAAGATTTCCATATACTGTTGCTTCGACAGGTCCGGCAGAGACCCGCTTATGGCAGGCGTTGGCTGTCATTGCGCACAGAAGTCCGCTCTGTGTTCCACCACCCACAAGATATATAGTATGATAATCCTTACCGGTACATACCTCAATCTCCGCAAGAGAATCTCTGTACTTGAACGCAAGACTCTCATCTATGCAACGCACGATCTGCGCTTCATTTTCAGGAACACTCTGTCCGGTTCTTCTGCAATATTCACGGATTCTCTCCGGTATGTTTCCTGCCGGTACAAATTCAGGCGCATCAGGATCTATGAAGCAGCGGAACGCCTTTTCATTCTTCGCCATTTTCTCGAGCTCACCAAAGCTGTATTCCTTTCCCTCGCGTATCCACTGGCGTCTGCTCTCCTGTATCAGCCACAATCCGATAATGTTCTTGAGAAATGATGTCTTTCCGCCGAAGCCGCCTTCATTTGTGACATTCAGTTTATATGATTCATCATTTATTATCGGTGCATCAAGCTCTGTCCCGAATAATGACCATGTTCCGCAGCTTATGAAGATGAAATCCTTCTCAGAAGCAGGAACACTCACCAGGGCATCCTGAGTATCATGTCCGCAGATAGCTATCACATCGGCGCTGTCCAGACCGAGTTCTTTCGTGATCTCAGGCAGGATCGGTCCAAGCTTTGTTCCACTGGGGATTATCTCAGGGAAAATTCGTTTTGGCAGTCCGAGGGCATTTATCACTTTGTCAGACCAGCAGTGACCCCTGGCATCCATAAGTTGTGTTGTCGAAGCTATGGAATATTCAGCTCTCTTTATTCCCGTCAGGAAGTATCCAAGAAGATCCGGTGTGAGCAGCATTGTCTCTGTGCGATCGAGCAGGTCAGGTCTGTCAAGTTTTAATGAAAGGAGCTGGAAAGCCGTGTTCAGTTCCATGAACTGGTTTCCGGTCATATCGTAAAATTCATTCTTGTCAATGAAGTCTCCGCTCTTCTCTATCATGCCGGCCGTTCTTGCGTCCCTGTAATGGACAGGGTTTCCCACCAGTGAGCCGCACTTGTCAATCAGTCCGAAATCAACTCCCCAGGTATCTATTCCCAGGCTGTCAAAACCTCCGTCAAGCTTTGCCTTCACAAGTCCCTGCTTGAGTTCATGGAAAAGGCGGAGCGTATCCCAGTACATAGTTCCGTTTATCGTAACAGGATCATTGGAAAAACGGTGTATCTCCTTCAGCGTGATCTTGTTGCCATCATAAATACCCTTAATCGCGCGGCCGCTGCTTGCGCCGTAATCAAATGCCAGTACATTCTTATCCGCCATGAAAGTCTCCTTATATGCCGAAAAATGCCGCCGCAGTTCATGCGGCAGGCATCTTTCGGTACTCTGTGGTTGTTAATGTATTATCTTATTGTCTTGTAAAGAGGGCCATAAGCCTTGCATGCTCTGTAATCCTGTCCTTCTTTGTCCATTCCGAATGCGTTCCATGCTGACGGACGGAAGATGTCCTTGTCCGGAACATTGTGCATGCTTACAGGAATTCTGAGCATCGAGCACATCGTGATCAGATCAGCTCCGATATGGCCCTAGCTGATAGCACCGTGGTTTGCACCCCAGTTGTTCATCACATCATAAGCACTCCTGAACGGGCCGTCCTTGCCATCGCATCTCGGTGCGAACCATGTGCAGGGCCATGTGTAATCTGTTCTCTTCCAGATCTTATCTGAAATATCATCAGGAAGATTTACAGTCCAGCCTTCAGCGATCTGCAGAACAGGTCCGAGACCTTTGACAAGATTGAGACGGATCATTGTAGCAGGCATCTCAGCTCTTGTCAGGAACCTTGCTGAGAATCCGCCGCCGCGGAAGTATCCGTTATCTGCTGCGCACCACTGCGTTGAAGACATTATCTTTTCTTCATCTTCAGGAGTCACATCGTACCACGGCTTCATAACGCCGTTTCCATCAGCATCCTTGAGCTCACCGCATGCATCAAGGCAGCATGCACCTGAGTTGATGAGATGGATGAATCCGCCTGCATCTTTCGCCTTGCCTTCGATCTGG
>JAQWCI010000004.1 GCA_028706005.1 Lachnospiraceae bacterium | reverse complement strand
CCTCGCAGGTTTTGGCGTCAACACAACGAGCACGATCCAGGTGCCGCTTATCATCGGTAAACTGTTCGGCGTTGCGCTCGGCGGACTCTGCGGAGCATTCAACGGCGAGCTCGTGGCAAAACTTAAGATACAGCCGATGGTAGCAACACTTATCCTTTACACTGCGGCACGTGCCATAGGACTTTTGTTCTGCAACAACCAGATAACATATATCCGTTATGAACCCTATAAATACCTCGGAAATTTCCTTCCGGGCTGCCCCATTCCCACACCGATATTTGTAACGATCGCAGTAATAATCGTGGTAATGCTGTTCCTTAAGAAGACAGCGCTCGGCACATACATTCAGTCAGTAGGTATCAACAGCAGAGCAGCCAAGATCGCCGGCCTCAATTCAGACATGATCTGCTTCATGTGCTATCTTATCTGTGGTATATGCGCAGGCATGGCAGGAATGGTTGCATCATCCAGGATCTACTGTGCTGATTCAAATAACATAGGACTCAACTATGAACTTGATGCCATCCTGGCAGTAGCACTCGGCGGTAACAGCCTCGGCGGCGGCAGATTCAACATGGCAGGATCCATAATCGGCGCATACACGATACAGGCTATCACGACAACACTTCTTGCAATGGGTGTTTCAACAGACCAGGCGCCTGTTGTCAAAGCAATCATCGTCATACTGATAGTCGTTGTCCAGTCACCTGTATTTAAGAGCTGGCTTGGAAAGAGACAGGCAAAACGTCTCGCACTCAGTAAGGAGGCGGCCTGATCATGAAAACTAAAAAGAAGATAAACAGTAATAATCTGCTGATAATGATCACGATCATAATGTTCATCGTGATGTACGCAATAGGATGTTTTGTCTATGCAGGCAAGGGATTCGCGCATGTTCAGACCTTCCTTAATCTGTTCATCACAAATGCAGGACTTATCTGCGTGGCCTGCGGCATGACATGTGTAATGCTTACAGGTGGCATCGATATTTCTGTAGGCTCTCTCATTGCAATGGGTTGCATGATACTTGCACATGGTATGGGTGTACAGGGCTGGCCTTGCATACCGACCATAATTCTTATCCTTGTGATAGGTGTTATTTTCGGCCTGGTACAGGGTTTCCTCATAGGCTACCTGAATATTCAGCCTTTCATCACAACTATGGCAGGCATGTTCTTTGCAAGAGGCATGACGGCAGTCATCTGTACCGATCAGCTTTCAATCACACAGGAACAGAATGCACTGTTCTACAGCTGGGCGAATGCGAAGATTTATCTTCCGGCATTCCTCGGATACACGAATAATAAGGGCAAAGTGATGACACCGTACGTCAGACCTACCGTCATAATCGCATTGCTTGTTGTAGTAGTGATCTTCATAGTTCTTAAATACACGAAGTTCGGCCGCTCGATATACGCGGTAGGCGGCAATGAAACAAGCGCTACAATGATGGGTCTTAATGTAAAGAGGACAAAGCTGTTCGCGTATATACTTTCATCATTCCTGTGCTCGATCGGCGGCATCTGCTACTGCCTGAATACAATGTCAGGTTCCGTGCAGCAGGCCAAAGGTTTTGAAATGGATGCCATCGCTTCGTCAGTCATAGGCGGTACGCTTCTTACAGGTGGTGTCGGAAATGTAATAGGGTCGCTCTTCGGTGTCATGATAAACGGCACTATAAACACCTTGGTAACAACAAACGGCAAGCTCCTTTCGAGCTGGGCCAACATCGCAACGGCTGCGCTCCTTTGCTTCTTCATCATTCTCCAGAGCGTGTTCGCATATTTCAAGAACCGCAACAACTGACGTGTCAGCTGTCGGCATACTTCAGGCGGGAAATCACAGTCCGTTCGTCCGGGCTTCAGACTTCCCGCCTGAACCTCGTTATTCAAATGATTTCCGCTTTTCGTAAAAGCCCTTGAAGAGGAAGGGCGGGTGTGTGAAAATAGAGTCATGTATGCGGTCTGATAACAGCATGCATGAGGCGGATATGGCTAATTATGTAATAAGTGACATTCACGGAGCTCTTGACGAATTCCGGAAACTTCTCGACAAAATTGATTTTCGCTTTGACGGAACTGACTCTCTTTATCTTCTCGGGGATTATTGTGACTGGGGCAGGGATTCTCTTGCGACTCTTCAGTATGTAAAGGAGCTTGATGACGAATATCCCTTTGTGCACTGCCTCATCGGAAATCATGAGTGGATGTTCCTCGGCACGATAAGAGCCGAGCAAAAAGGCAGCAGAGGACTCGATGAGAACGAGCAGAACTGGTTCTTTGCGAACAGGGGACTCGGTACCTGGACTGAATATGAGAAACTTGCGCCGGATGAGAGAAATGAGATCGCGGAGTGGATCGGAAATCTTCAGTACAGCGCTGAGACGGTAGTCAACGGCAAGCGTTACCTGATGTCCCATGCTTTCCCTTATTTCAGCGACATGACTTATAATGCGGTGGACGAAGCCAGGCACAAGACAGATGCTGTCTGGAGAAGGCTGATGATACGCGAGAATCCGTTCGGATTCTACGAAGGCCCTAAACATTATGATGTCTTTATCTGCGGACACACCATATCGGAATATTATTTCTACAAACTGCAGTACGAAAGATCATGGCCGGAAAGAAAGCCTGATCAACATGTTTTCAACAGGATATTTCACGCGGAAAGATTTATTGATATAGACTGCGGGGCCAAATGTTTTGACTGTACAGAGGACCCGGACGCAGGTCTCAGGCATGGTGCAGAGAGAGCACAGCTCTCCTGCATAAGGCTCGAGGATGGCTGGGAGTGCTACGTTCACCCCGTGCATCACAGGCTGAGCGATGTGGAGATACCTGAGCTTGACATGCCGGATGTTACACTGCCTGAATTTGGCGTGCAGGGCATGAAACTGCCCGGAATCGATATTTCCGGAATGAAGGTCCCTGACGTGGCAAAACAAGTGTCAAAGATAAGTTCGGTCAGGCTGCCGCAGTTAAGATTTCCGTCTATAGAACTTCCGGGTTTCAGAAAGAACAACAGTGTCGGAGGTGATGGAAAGGTTCCTGATGTGGGTGGCGTACAGTGAATGAAGAGGCAATAATTATTCTGTGTCTTGTCATTGCTGCGAGTACAATTGCCGTTTTTATATGCGCAGGCGTGGTGCGCCGCAGAAGGCGGAATGAAAATGCCCCGATGGATGATCTGGAGGGACATGAATTCGAGTATTACTGCGCAGAACTCTTAAGGAACAATGGTTTTGGCGACGTGCAGGTGACTAAGGGCAGCGGTGATTTCGGAGCGGACATACTCGCAAGGAAAGAAGACGTTACATACGCCGTGCAGTGCAAGTGCTATTCGGGCTCATGCGGAGTGGCAGCAGTACAGGAAGCTGCGGCCGGGCGCGAGTTTTATGGCAGAATGGTCGGAGTTGTGATGACCAACAGGTATTTTACCAGCGGAGCAGAAACGGCGGCCGAAAAACTCAGGGTAATCCTCTGGGACCGCGATAAACTGCAGATGCTAGAGGGCAGGCAGGACGGTTGAAAAGTGCTGCATCACCACGGAAACTGTGTAGAGACATACATAAATATATAATACAGGAGGTCATGAAATGGGCATGGATAAAAAGGCCGCGAAAGAGCTGATAGAGAATGGCGGGGCTATCCTCGGCATAGAATTCGGTTCAACGCGTATAAAGGGAGTTCTTATCGGATCGGATAATTCACCGATAGCGCAGGGCGACCATGAATGGGAGAACAGGATAGATAACGGAATCTGGACATATACTATGGATGACGTATGGACAGGCGTCCGCGACTGTTATGCTGATCTTGTAAAAAATGTTCAGGAGGAATACGGCGTTAAGCTCACTAAACTCGGTGCCATTGGAATAAGTGCCATGATGCATGGGTATCTGGCATTTAATGAGAAGGGAGAGCTTCTCGTTCCGTTCCGCACATGGAGGAATACTATTACTGAAGAGGCGTCAGAGAAACTGACAGAACTCTTTGGTTATCACGTTCCGCAGCGCTGGAGCATAGCGCATCTCTACCAGGCAATCCTGAATAAAGAACCGCATGTTAAAGATGTGAGATTCTTCACGACACTCTCCGGCTATGTTCACTGGAACCTCACAGGTGAGAAAGTCCTCGGCGTCGGCGACGCTTCGGGAATGTTTCCAATCGATTCTTCTACAGCAGATTTTAACAGGAAGATGGTCGCTCAGTTCGATGAAAAGATCGAGCCGTATTCGTTCCCGTGGAAGCTCGAAGAAATACTGCCGAAGTCACTTAAGGCCGGCGATGATGCCGGAAGACTTACCGAAGAAGGTGCAAAACTTCTTGATCCCACCGGGAATCTGGAAGCTGGCTGTCCGCTCTGCCCTCCTGAGGGGGACGCAGGAACCGGAATGGCTGCGACGAATTCAGTCGCAAGAAGAACAGGAAACGTGTCGGCAGGCACATCGGTGTTCTCGATGGTAGTGCTCGAGAAGCCGCTTGGCAAAGTGTATCCGGAGCTTGATCTTGTCACCACACCTTCAGGCGATGAAGTCGCAATGGTACATTGCAACAACTGCACTTCAGATCTGAACGCATGGGTCAATATTTTTGACGAATTCTGTTCACTTATGGACATAAAGGCAGACAAGGGCGAGCTCTACGGCAGGCTTTATAAGAACGCCATGACTGGTGATGCAGACTGCGGCGGACTCCTTACGTACAACTTCTTCTCAGGAGAGCCGGTCGCCGGCATAATGGATCAGGCCGGGGCACCCATGGTGACAAGGACCGCGAAGAGCAACTTTACTCTTGCCAATCTTATGAGAGCCAATCTTTATTCAGCATTTGGCACTTTGAAACTTGGAAATGATATCCTGATGAAACAGGAGCACGTTGCTGTGGACAGACTTATGGGACACGGCGGAATATTCAAAACAAAAGGTGTCGCGCAGAATATTCTCGCAGCCGCGATGGATGCGCCCGTGACTGTTATGGAAACGGCCGGTGAAGGCGGAGCATGGGGAATTGCGCTGCTCGCTTCTTACCTTGTGAATAAGGACGGTATGACACTTGAGGATTGGCTGAATAAGGATGTCTTCGGCGGCAATAAGGGCACAACGGTAGATCCGGATCCGGACTGCGTCAAAGGTTTTGACGAATTTGCAGAGAGATACCGCAGGGGATTGCCTGCAGAAAAAGCAGCGATAGATGCGCTTGCCTGACAGAGTATTCCGCCCCTCAACGCAATGGGGATGGTCACGGTAATGAAATAGCATTTACTAAGATATTTACGCGGAGGAGAGAATCAATGCTTGAAGAATTGAAGAGGACTGTATATGAAGCAAATATGCTGCTTCCGAAATACGGTCTCGTCACATTTACATGGGGCAATGTCAGCGGCTATGATAAGGAAAGCAAGCTTTTTGCCATAAAGCCGAGTGGAGTTCCCTATGAAGAACTTGAACCCGATGATATAGTTATAGTCGACCTTAATGGAAAAGTCGTTGAGGGAAAACTTAACCCATCGTCAGATACGCCCACTCACGTGGAACTTTATAAGGCGTGGGTGAAGGAAGGCAAGAACATTGGCGGCATCGTCCATACTCATTCATCGTACGCGACGAGCTGGGCTCAGTCAGGACGCAGTATTCCATGCTATGGCACAACGCATGCAGATTACTATTATGGCGAGATCCCGTGTCTGCGCTGCCTCAATAAGGATGAGATCGAGGATGCTTATGAGGAGAACACCGGGCACCTCATCGTCAATGAATTTGCTGCGATGGGCAAGGATCCTGACGCTGTACCGGCGGTCCTGTGCAAGAACCACGGCCCGTTCGCGTGGGGCAAGGATCCGATAGATGCTGTCCACAGTGCGGTCGTTCTCGAAGAGGTCTCAAAGATGGCGTTCCGCTGCGAACTCATAAATCCTAAGGTCCAGCCGGCGCCGCAAGTGCTGCAGGACAAGCATTATTTCAGAAAACATGGCGCAAACGCGTATTACGGACAGGGAAAACACTGATACCGCAGGAGGTCAATGTCAGTGAAAACGCTGATGCGTTTCCGCTGACATAGCAGGTCTGCAATGCGACAACGGAGCGGTCACTTTGCTGACCTGCGGATCACAGATGAGAAATCGCATTCGCAATTTCTCATCGTGGCCGTCGCTCTAATAATGCTCCGGCAGGAGGAAAAATGACAGATCTTGAACTTAAGAAAATAGCGAATGAAGTAAGGAAGGGAATAGTTACGGCAGTTTATTCCGCACAGAGCGGACATCCGGGCGGGTCATTATCTGCAGCGGATATTTTCACATATCTTTATTTCGAGGAAATGAATATTGATCCTGAGAATCCGAAGAAACCTGACCGCGATCGTTTTGTTTTGTCCAAGGGACACACGGCACCGGGATTATACTCGGTCATGGCAAACCGTGGGTATTTTCCTGTCGAAGAGCTTAAGACACTCAGAAAACTGGGATCACGTCTTCAGGGACATCCGTCAATGCAGTATCTGCCCGGAATAGATATGAGCAGTGGCTCACTCGGACAGGGAATTGCAGCAGCATGCGGTATGGCACTCGGAGCAAAGATCGACAACAAGGACTTCAGGGTCTATACACTGCTCGGAGATGGTGAGTGCGAAGAGGGCGAAGTCTGGGAAGCATCAATGTTTGCCGGAGCCAAGAAGCTCGATAATCTCGTTGTTATCGTCGACAACAATAACCTTCAGATTGACGGACCTATAACTGAAGTAAACAACCCGTATCCCCTTGATAAGAAATTTGAGGCATTTAATTTCCATGTGATCAACATAAACGGTAATGATTTTGATGAAATACGTGCTGCTTTCGAAGAGGCTCGCGAGACAAAGGGAATGCCTACTGCAATAATTGCAAAGACAACAAAGGGCAAGGGCGTCTCCTTCATGGAGAATGCGGTCGGCTGGCATGGCAAGGCACCTAATGATGAGCAGTACGCTGTCGCTATGGCGGATCTTGATAAGATATCCGACGATCTGAATAAGGAGGCAAAGTAAGATGAGTGAAGAAGTAAAGAAGGTCGCCACACGTGAGAGCTACGGTAATGCTCTTGTGGAATATGCAGATCAGTATCCGAACCTGGTCGTGCTGGATGCAGATCTGGCCGGTGCTACAAAGACAGGAACGTTCAAGAAGGCACATCCGGAGCGCTTCTTCGATTGCGGAATAGCGGAATCTGACATGATGGGAATTGCCGCAGGACTTTCCACAGTAGGGAAGATCCCGTTCGCGAGTACTTTTGCGATGTTCGCATCAGGACGTGCGTTTGAGCAGGTGAGAAATTCAATTGCGTATCCACATCTCAATGTCAAGATCGGTGCTACCCACGCAGGAATAAGCGTAGGCGAGGACGGAGCATCTCATCAGGCACTTGAAGATCTTGCTCTCATGAGAATGCTGCCGGGCATGGTAGTCATGAATCCTGCTGACGACATCGAAGCAAAGGCAGCTGTCAAGGCAGCTCTCGACTATGTCGGACCTGTTTACATAAGATTCGGAAGAGCGGCCTGCCCCATCATCAACAAGCCTGATTATGATTTCAAGATCGGCAAGGGAACAGTCCTCAGGGAAGGCAAGGATGTCACAATAATCGCTACAGGCATCTGTGTTTCTGCTTCACTCGAGGCCGCGGAGATGCTGAAGGCTGATGGAATAGATGCAGAAGTCATAAATATCTGCACGATAAAGCCTCTCGATGATGAGCTTATACTTGCATCAGCTAAGAAGACGGGAAAGGTCGTCACGGCAGAGGAGGCCTTTGTTGCAGGAGGTCTTGGCGGAGCTGTTGCAGAACTGCTTTCTGAGAAGCTTCCGACAAAGATGACACGCATCGGCATCCATGATCGTTTTGGAGAATCCGGAACAGCGTCAGCTCTTATTGAGAAGTACGGACTCGACGGCAAGGGAATATATGCAAGCGTAAGAGACTTTGTAAAAGCCTGAAAACTGCAATAATGCAAAGATGATAAGAATTGAAAGCCGATGGGTCAGCTGGCAGAGCGCCGGGATCATCGGCTTTCTTGATTTCACAGGTAAGCCGGGAGTGAACTGAAACTGATAATGTGTTACTATTATATGGCTTGTAAACGTTTGTTTACAGGCTATGCTATATTTATAGAGGTTGGTAAAACTCATGATAATATTATCACCGTCAATTCTTGCGGCAGATTTCAACTGCCTTGGTAACGATATTAAAGAGACGGAAAAGGCCGGAGCCAGGTGGGTCCATCTTGATGTAATGGACGGAGATTTCGTCCCGTCGATTTCTTTTGGAATGCCACTTATAAAAAGCCTTAGAAAAAACAGTGATCTCTTTTTTGATGTGCATCTTATGGTCCGGGATCCGGAACGCTATGTAAGAACTTTCGCGGATTGCGGAGCTGATATCATAACGTTTCACCTCGAGGCCGCAAGTGACCCGGGTGCCGTAATCGCGGCAATACGTGGTGAAGCCGGCAAGAAAGTCGGACTCGCAATCAAACCATCCACGCCGGTAGCTGAGGCACTTCCTTATCTTGACCGCATAGATATGCTGCTTGTCATGACAGTGGAGCCTGGATTCGGCGGACAGAAGTATATTGAGGCATCCACTGCGAGGATACAGGAAGCAAGACGATATGTATCAGAGAGAAACCTTGATGTGGATATTGAAGTCGACGGTGGAATCACGAAGGATAATATAGATATGGTCCTCGATGCCGGCGCAAATGTTATAGTCGCGGGATCGGCAATATATCATGGTGATATTGGTGCCAATACAAGGTATTTCATGGAGCGCGCAAGTGTTCACGAAGCAGCCGGTAATGAATGAAAAGAGGAAGAAACATTGATAAGGTTTCAGCAGAAGATCGACCGCAATGCGCCGTGCTGGTGCGGAAGCGGGAAGAAGTACAAGAATTGCCACGAAGAATTTGACGAGAAGATCAGAAAATTCGAACTCGAAGGCCACGTTGTGCCAGACAGGAGCATCATCAAAACACCCGCTCAGATACAGGGAATCCGCGACAGCGCAGTAATAAACATCGCAGTCCTGGATGAGATCGGAGAGAAGATCCATGAAGGAATGTCGACTCAGGAGATAGATGACATCGTCTACAACACGACAGTGAAAATGGGTGGAATTCCTGCAGATCTCCACTACGAAGGTTTTCCAAAGAGCGTATGTACATCCATAAATGATCAGGTCTGCCACGGAATCCCGTCGGATAAAATCATACTGAAGGACGGAGATATCGTAAATGTCGATTGTTCAACAATTCTGAATGGATTCTTCTCGGATTCATCACGAATGTACTGCATAGGAAATGTTTCGCCGGAGTGGAAGAAGCTTGTTGATGTCACTAAGGAATGCGTTGATATAGGCCTTGAGAATGTAAAGCCATGGACTCTTCTCGGCGACATGGGGAACGCGGTGAACCGGCACGCGATAGAAAACGGTTATTCTGTCGTCAGGGAGATTGGCGGGCATGGATGTGGACTCGAATTTCACGAGGATCCGTACGTAAGTTATGTATCCGCTCCGGGAACAGAAATGTTGATGGTACCGGGCATGGCGTTTACAATAGAACCGATGGTAAATATGGGAACAGCTGATATTTATCAGGACGAAAAAGACGGTTGGGGAATATATACGCAGGATGGCAAGCCATCCGCTCAGTGGGAAATACAGGTCCTTGTGACAGAGACGGGACACGAAGTTCTTGCTTATTAGTTTTAATAAGTACGCCGGCAGGCAGCTTGAAGAATACAATATGGAATGGGGTAAGTGTCAATGCAGAATAAAGGAAAATACTATATAACAACGGCAATAGCATATACATCAGGCAAACCGCATATAGGCAATACATATGAGATAGTTCTTGCGGACTGCATTGCCCGTTACAAGAGGGCTGACGGTTATGATGTTCATTTTCAGACGGGCTCTGATGAGCACGGACAGAAGATAGAGACAAGAGCAATCGAAGAGGGAATGAGTCCCGGAGAATTCGTCGATGTGACTGCGGGCGAGATAAAGCGTATCTGGGATCTTATGAATACCTCTTATGACAGATTCATAAGAACGACTGACGAGGATCATGTCACGCAGATCCAGAAGATATTCAGGAAGCTTTATGATCAGGGCGATATATACAAGGATTCATACGACGGCCTTTACTGCACCGAGTGTGAGAGTTTTTATACGAAATCCCAACTCGTCGATGACAAGTGTCCTGTTTGCGGTGGCGCTGTTCACAATGAAAAGGAAGAAGCCTACTTCTTTAAAATGAGCAAATATGCTCCGCGCCTCATCGAGTACATCAATGAGCATCCGGAGTTTATTCAGCCTGTTTCCCGCAAGAATGAAATGATGAATAATTTCCTTCTCCCGGGGCTTCAGGATCTGTGCGTATCGAGGACCTCATTCAAATGGGGCATCCCGGTGGACTTTGATCCGAATCATGTTGTATATGTGTGGCTCGATGCGCTCTGCAACTACATAACAGGCATAGGGTATGATGCTGAGGGTAACAGCTCAGATCTCTATAAGAAACTATGGCCCGCTGATCTGCACCTGATCGGCAAGGATATAATCCGTTTCCATACAATATACTGGCCGATCTTCCTGATGGCACTCGGCGAGCCCCTGCCAAAACAAATTTTCGGGCATCCCTGGCTTCTTCAGGGCGGGGAGAAGATGTCCAAGTCGAAGGGCAATGTAATATATGCCGATGATCTGGTGGATCTTTTCGGCGTAGATGCTGTCCGTTACTTTGTTGTACACGAAATGCCATATGAAAATGACGGTGTTATCACCTGGGAACTCATGGTAGAGAGGATCAACTCTGATCTTGCGAACACACTGGGAAACCTCGTGAAGCGCACTATATCAATGAGCAACAAGTATTTTGACGGAGTTGTAGCTGACCGCGGCGCGGCTGAGCCTGTTGATGACGAGCTTAAGGCTGTCTGCACCGGAGCTTACAAAGAAGTCGAAGAGGATGTTGCCGAACTCAGAATGGCAGATGCTCTCACTGAAATATTTACTGTCTACAAGAGACTCAATAAGTATATTGATGAAACTGAACCGTGGGTGCTCGCAAGGGATGAAGCAAAGAGTGACCGCCTTGCAACTGTTCTTTACAATCTCAGCGAAGGCATAATGATGGCAACATCGCTCCTTGCGCCTTTCATGCCTGAGACAGCTGACAGGATATCAGAGCAGCTTTGTACAGGGCTTTATGATTTTGAAACGCTTGGAGAATTCGGACAGTTCGTTTCAGGTACAAAGGTGGATCCGGATCCGGCAATTCTTTTCGCACGCCTTGATATGAAGGAAACGCTTGAGAAGGCAGATAAGATCCAGACAAGGCAGAAGGAAGAATTCACGGCTCATCAGATAAAGGCTGCGAAGAACCTGGCGGCAGCAGGCCTGTCCACTGATTCGATCGGGGACTCGAAGAAGGACGGCAAAGCTGACAGTGAGCTCGATAACAATGAGAATGTAAAACCTGAAGTCACAATAGATGATTTCGCAAAGCTTGAGTTCAAAGTGGGTGAAATAATTGCCTGCGAGGCTGTTGAGAAATCCAAAAAGCTTCTGTGCTCTCAGGTGAAGATAGGCAACGACATAAGACAGATAGTGTCAGGCATCAGGAAAGACTATTCACCGGAACAGATGGTAGGCAGGAAAGTCATGGTAATTACGAACCTCAAACCGGCAACCCTCGCAGGAGTAAAGTCTGAAGGAATGATACTCTGCGCCGAAGATGCCGATGGAAAACTTTCACTCCTTACACCTGATAACAGTGATATTCCTTCAGGTTCAATGATCCGCTGACAATCTGCCATTATAATAATGGGAGGTTATACCTATGCGCAAAGAAGAGTTCACGATTGAATCACGCGATGGGAAAAAGACAGCTATCCATTGTGTAAAATGGATACCTGATGGGCAGCCTGTCTGCATTTTGCAGATAGTTCACGGGATGGCTGAGTATGCCGAGCGCTATGAGCCGTTTGCCAAATGGCTCTGCGACAGAGGATTTCTAGTCACCGGAGATGATCATCTGGGGCACGGCAAAACTGCTGTGAAGAGGGAAGATCTTGGATATTTCTGCGAGACAGATCCCGCTACAGTAGTAGTCCGCGATGTTCACAGACTCAAGAAGACTGTCCAGGCGCAGTACCCGGGAGTTCCCATTTTTATCCTCGGGCACAGCATGGGGTCATTTATAGTGAGAAATTACATCTGCCGTTATGGGACCGGTATTCAGGGCGCAATAATCATGGGCACCGGAATGACACCCAAGGGGCTGCTTAAGCTGACTCTCGGAATCGCATCAATTCAGGAAAAAATATACGGAAGCCATCATATATCCGAGTCATTGAATAAGCTGGCGTTTTCCAGTTATAATAAGCAAATCCCGAATCCCAGGACGAGTTTTGACTGGTTGTCGGTAAATGAAGAAAATGTAGATAAGTATATCGCTGATGATCTGTGCGGGAACACCTTCACAGTCAACGGTTTCAGGACATTGTTCGAACTCATTTATCGTCTGCACCTGCCGGAGTATCTGAATAAGATGCCCAAAGATCTTCCTGTGCTGTTTATTTCGGGCTCCGAGGATCCCGTCGGGAATTACGGCGCAGCAGTAAAGGGCGAATACGATCGCTATACAAACGAACTTGGAATGAATGACGTAACGCTCAAAATGATAGAAGGAAGCCGGCATGAGATCCTTAACGAGAAGAATCATGAGGAAGTATATGAGTATTTGCTCGAGTGGATCAGGGTCAGAACAAAATAAAAAATTGCGCAAAACAAGTGCAGGCGCACCACACGTCAGATGGAGCGTTACAGCGGTGGCACTTGCGACGGTTCTTTCTGTGTCAGGAGTAATTGCGGTCACACCACTAAAAGCTGTGGCATCTGAAAACAGCGCATCATCAACTGATCAGAAAATTGCAGAGCAGAAAGAAGCATGTCTCGGGGCAATTGATCTGCTGAGGTCGTATGGCCTGACTCCGGACGTTATACTTGACAGAGTCATAGGTCTGGCTGAAAAGAATTCTGAAAAGAGCAGTTCCGCGGAAAGCAGCGCAACAGATGGCAACTCAGCCGAAAGCAGCACATCTTCGGAAACGGACACTGCGGACAGCAGTTCATCTGACAGCAGTTCAACAGATGGCGGTATTGATGATAAGCTCAAGTCTGCGGCGAATGACGCAAAAGAAAAGGCAGATGAGGGCATAAGTAATGCCACTGAGAACATAAAGGAATCGGCCAGGGAAAGCGCGGAGAACATCATACAGAAAATCGGGAATAGTGTAAGCGAATTTCTAAGTGGGATGCTGAACAACATTCTTGAAAAATTTTAAGCCACTAAGTGGCAGCGTGACGGAGGTATTAAGGTAATGGGTAAATTGTTTAATCCTGATAATTCGGTGATGAGGTTCCTCAGCAGAGTGGCAGATGTACTGGTGGTCAATCTTCTGACACTGATGTTCTTTCTTCCACTTGTGGCGGGCTTCTTTATTACCGGGTTATATATGAAGAATATGATCCTCATAGGAATAGTCCTTTTTGCCACTGCACTGCCGATAGGACCGGCTCTCACGGCAATGAATTATATACTGCTCAAGTTCGTCCGCAATGAAGAAGGATACATAGTAAGAAGCTATTTCCATTCCTTCAAGGATAATTTAGTCCAGTCAATGCAGGTGTGGGCGTTGTATCTTGTATTCTTTGTGGTGCTGGCACTTGATTTCTATGTTTCGTATAATTCAGAATCATTCCCCAAGGCCATGAAGATCGCTCTTATAGTGGCGCTTGTAATAATATATGCTGTCTTCTTATGGACATTCCCGCTTCTGTCACACTTTGAGAACAACATTAAAGGCACGCTAAGGAATGCAGCCCTCCTTACAATGGGATGTTTTCCAAGGACACTTGGCATGATAGCGATGACTGCAATACCGTTCGTGGTGCTATATTTCGGACAGACAGCAGTCCTCCCGATAATAATTATGTTCGGTATAGCAGGACCGGGATATGGCTGTGCTTATCTTTACAATCCGTCATTCAAAAAGTTTGAACCCAAGGAAGAAACTGCGGACAAAGATCCCGATGCCATGCCGGAAGCGCTCCGTGACGAACCAGTCAGGGATAAAGAATCAGAATGAGCAAAATCAACAAAGCAATTTAAAATGCATTAGTCAGAATGATCACTTGTGCGAAAAGCACTTACGACAATAGACATAATAACGGAAGAGTTGGCAAATATTTGTTCATTTCGGTCATGGAAATACCCGGGGGCTTAATTTATACTTCTGTTAGTGTTGATGTGGTAGCAATAGCGCTCCACGGGATGGCTCAAAAGGCCAACATTGTTTGGGAGGAATTATAAATGGCAAGTTTAAATCTGGAACATGTATGTAAGACATATCCTAACGGATTCAAGGCAGTCAAGGATTTCAACCTCGACATCGCCGACAAGGAATTCATCATCTTCGTTGGCCCTTCAGGCTGTGGTAAATCAACCACTCTTCGTATGATCGCAGGTCTTGAGGATATTTCCTCAGGTGTACTGAAGATCGACGGCAAGGTCATGAACGATGTTGAGCCCAAGGACAGAGATATAGCAATGGTCTTCCAGAACTACGCTCTGTATCCGCATATGACAGTTTATGATAACATGGCATTTGGTCTTAAGCTCCGCAAGGTTCCGAAGGATCAGATGGACAAGATGGTTCGTGAAGCTGCCAAGATCCTTGATCTTGAAAAGCTCCTCGATCGTAAGCCCAAGGCTCTTTCAGGCGGCCAGAGACAGCGTGTTGCAATGGGACGTGCTATTGTCCGTAATCCTAAGGTCTTCCTTATGGATGAGCCCCTTTCAAACCTGGATGCAAAACTTCGTGTTCAGATGAGAACAGAAATCGCAAAACTTCATCACAGACTCGGCACAACGATCATCTATGTTACACATGATCAGACAGAGGCTATGACACTCGGAACAAGAATCGTCGTTATGAAGGACGGCGTTATCCAGCAGGTAGATACACCTCAGAATCTGTATGACAAGCCATGCAACCTGTTCGTAGCAGGATTCATGGGATCTCCTCAGATGAACTTCATCGATGCAACAGTCAAGACAAGCGGCGACAAGGCATACCTTACAGTTCAGGGCAAGGATGTTCCTGTTTCACCTGACAGAGCAAAAGCTCTTATCGATGGCGGCTACAACGGAAAGACAGTTGTTATGGGTATTCGTCCTGAGAATATCGATGATGATCCTGAGTTCGTTGCCAAGGCTCCTGTATCATTCGAAGTTAAGGTCAATGTTTACGAACTTCTCGGCGCTGAAGTTTTCCTGTATTTCGATCTTGGCGAGACACCTATCACAGCTCGTGTCGATCCTAAGACAACAGCTCGCCCCGGCGATACCATCACATTTGCATTTGATACATACAGACTGCACATCTTTGATAAAGAGACAGAGCAGGTCATCTGCAACTAATTGGTAAGAAAATGTTTTGAAAGGAGCACCTCAGCGGAGGTGTTCCTTTTTTTTAAGCACATATTCTGTTCGAGTGGTAAAATGGGAAAATAAGAAAAAGAAAGGCGGGATGTCAAATGATTCCTACTCAGATACTGAAGAATTGCCTGGAAGAACTCAAAACTATTACTAAGGTCGATTTTGGCATAATGGATCTCAGTGGTGAAGTGATCGCCATGACAACCGGAGCAAAAGAAACTGA
Source organism: Lachnospiraceae bacterium (assembly GCA_028706005.1). Lineage (GTDB taxonomy): Bacteria > Bacillota > Clostridia > Lachnospirales > Lachnospiraceae > CAG-791. Next base: position 25,296 of record JAQWCI010000004.1, on the reverse strand, counting down.
TAAGGCATTTATAACCAGTTTTGCCACATCGCCGGTGGACAGCCAGATCATTGGGAACTGTTATCTGATGAAGATAGAAGAAGACGGAGAAGCGTCGTATGTGATGGCGGCTACAGGAGAGAGCGAGAACACACTGATGGTCACAAGGATAGCTGTGAGCGAGGTGCAGAATCTGCTTGCCGCCTACAGGGAGAAATATGACAGGAACAATTTCTTCCAGCAGCTGTTGCTTGATAATCTTTTACTGGTTGATATTTATAACAGGGCCAAGAAACTTCACATAGAGAATAATATTCCGCGTGCCATAATTCAGATCGAAGTCGAAAACAATGGCGCAGGTGATGAAGAACAGACAGCTCAGGAAATGCTCTCCGGTCTGTATTCTGCTCAGGGCGGGGATTATCTTACAGCGGTAGATGAAAGCTCGGTCGTTATAATAAAGGCTATTTCAGCGGAAGATGCATATAATGAGGTCGAGGAAGCAGCAACAGTTGCTGTGGATATGCTAAATACCGAGGCTATGCTCAAGGTCAGAGCTTCATACGGAACCATTGTGACTGAACTGAAAGACCTGTCGAAGTCATACAAAGAAGCAACTATGGCTATGGATGTCGGAAAGATATTCTATGCAGGGAAGCGCGTCATAAGCTATAACGAACTCGGAATAGGACGTCTTATATATCAGCTTCCTGAAAACCTCTGCAGGATATTCCTCAAGGAGAAATTCGGGGATCTGGATCTGAGATCACTTGATGAGGAGACTGTAATTACAATAAATACGTTCTTCGACAATAATCTCAATGTTTCGGAGACTTCAAGACAACTGTTCGTACATCGCAATACTCTGGTTTACAGGATAGAGAAGCTTGAGAAGAGTACGGGACTTGATATAAGAAATTTTGATGATGCGCTTACGTTCAAGATAGCACTTATGGTGAGCAGTTATATGCAGTATCTTGACGCGCAGAACTACTAGAGTCCTGTTCCGTCAAATTCAGGGATAAAGCTTTCAGATGCTACATCGCCATCCTGGATAAAGCCGTTCTCGATACCGATATCTACGGCATAGTCAGTCAGTGAATCATATTCCTCAGCAGAAAGACGTCTGCCGAGGATCGGATCATTTTTTACCTGCGGCATGGGCGTATATTGGCTCATGATGCTTATGAAGATCCGGTTGCCAAAGGTGCTGTGAAGATAATCGAGTATTTTTCTCGAATCTTCGGCCTGACCCGGAAGTGCCATATGCCTGACTATTACACCGCGGGTCATGATGGGGTCATCCGAGTCGTTCTCTTCATCAAGGGAATGCGAGCCGTCTGCAAAAACAGGTTCAGGACACTGCCTTACCATTTCAGCAATGGCTTCGGATGCGTATTTGAAATATCCGGGCGCGTGTGAAAATTTCACAGCAAGATCATCTGAATAATATTTCATGTCGGGAAGATAAATATCGATGAGGCCGTCCAGTCTTTGGATGGCTTCTTTTTTTTCATATGAACCGGTGTTGTAGACGACGGGGATGTGAAGACCTTCATTTCTCGCTTTATTAAGGGCAGGTATGATCTGCGGGAGAAAGTGAGTGGGAGTTATAAGGTTTATGTCTGATGCACCCTGTTCCTGGAGAGAGAGCAGAATTTCGGCCATGCGGCCGGCACTCATTTCCAGACCATGAGGTGAAGACACTGCATTATCATGTGCTATGTCGTAATTCTGGCAGAAGACACAGCCGATATTGCAACCACAGAAAAAGAAAGCGCCGGAACCACGAGAACCTGTAAGACATGGCTCTTCCCACTTAAGGAGAGCCGCTCTCGCAGCGCGTATCTTATCAGTCTCACCGCAGAAACCAACATGACCGTGAGCGCGGTCTGCGTGGCAGTTCCTGGGGCAGAGCGTGCAGTCGTTCATATCTAAGAGATTACTGATACTCATGTTTACCACCATGATGTAGTTTTGTTAAAAAACCGCGCCTTCCGGATACGGCAGGACCCTGACACGGTACTGCAGGAATGGCTCCGCCAGGTTTCCTCACGGCACATGAACGGTTCTGCTTAGTGCTGCTTCGTTCCCAATCTGACACGGTTCGCAGATGCTCATTGCGTAAGACCCAAACATCATCACCATCCCCGACAGGCAGATGTCAGGACCCCGCCCTGTCTGGAAAACGCGGCGGATAAGCAGGAGTATATACAAAGAGGAGCGAAAAGTCAATCGAGAGCGCACACGACATTGCGCCGACCGCTCAGTTTGATTGGCTGGCCTTGCTTTCTTTGTTCCGCTTCCTGAGTTCGCGGAAGAATTCTTTGAGCAGGGAGGAACAATCAGACTCGAGCACGCCCTGCGAAACTTCACACTTGTGGTCGAATTCGTTGTTGCTCAGGATATCGAGCACGGTACCGCCACAGCCTGATTTGGGGCTTCGGGCACCTATGACGACACGGTCTATTCTGGACTGCACAATGGCACCGGCACACATCTGGCATGGCTCAAGTGTTATGTAGATAGTGCAGTTTTCGAGCCGCCAGTCACCGAGCTTTCTGCAGGCTTTTCGTATTGCGCTCATCTCAGCGTGAGAAAAGACGGAATGATCAGTGTTGCGTCTGTTGTAACCTCTGCCGATGATCTTCCCGTCACAGGTAATGATGCAGCCTATGGGTACCTCGCCGAGAGCCATGGCTTTACGCGCCTGATTCAGCGCCAGATGCATGTAATGAAGATCTTTTGATTCTGTTGTTTTGACATCTTGATTATTCATAGAATTATTGTATACTGAAAATATCAAATACCCATGTTCCTATAGGAAATATGGATTACGATTTCCGGTTGCTTTAAAATATAATTCCAGTTTATCATGTTTTTATGAAAAGGCGGTGTTCACAGACATGAAAATATCAACAAAAGGTCGCTATGCACTCAGAATGATGGTAGATATCGGACTGCATGACACCGGTGAGTATGTGTCTCTTAAGGACATTTCCGGGCGACAGGACATAACAGTAAAGTATCTCGAGCAGATAGTCGCATCTCTGACGAAGGCCGGACTCCTGCGTTCCCAGCGCGGCAATAACGGTGGCTACAGGCTCTCCAGGGAACCTGCCGACTACAGAGTCGGAGACATACTCCGTGTTATGGAAGGATCTCTTGCTCCGGTGACCTGCCTTGAGGACAAAGAAAATCAGTGCCCGAGATGCGATGAATGTGCGGTCCTGCCTTTCTGGCGCGGGCTTGACATAGTTATATCAGATTATGTTGACAGATACACGCTCCAGGATCTTATGGATCAAAGGATAGCTCTCAGCGGGAATGACTACTCGATCTGAGGACATCAGGGCAAAACAATTGTAAACGACGAAGTTAATTATAAAAAAATCATTTTGGAGGATTAAAAAATGGCACAGCCGTTACTTCAGGTCACAGACCTGTCAGCTTCAATAGAAGAAGGAGAACTTCTTCATGATATCGATTTAAAAGTGGGCGCGGGCGAAACACATGTGCTCATGGGACCAAACGGTGCCGGAAAATCGACGCTCGGCTACACGCTCATGGGCAGCCCGGTCTACCATGTGACAAAGGGCAAAATTTGTTTTGACGGGGAGGACATAACAGGACTCTCAGCGGACAAGAGGGCAAGAATGGGGATGTTCCTTTCATTCCAGAACCCGCTGGAGGTTCCGGGTCTTTCACTGGAAGCCTTCCTCAGGAACGCGATAAGGCAGCAGACGGGAAAACCGATAAAGCTGTTCGCTTTTCAGAAGGAACTTGAGGAGAAGATGAAACTTCTTAACATGGACCTGTCATACGCGGACAGAGATCTTAATGTCGGATTTTCAGGCGGTGAGAAGAAGAAAGCAGAGATACTGCAGCTTCTCATGCTCAGCCCGAAGCTGGCGATCCTTGATGAGACAGACTCAGGGCTTGACGTTGATGCCGTGAGAACTGTTTCGGCGGGAATAGAGGAGTATCAGAAGAAGATGGATGGCGCGCTGCTGATAATAACGCACAGCACCAGGATCCTCGAGGCGCTCAAGGTCGATTATACGCATATTCTCGTGAAGGGCAGGCTCGTGTACACGGGCGATGCTTCAGTCGTTGATGAAATTAACAGGAACGGTTTTGAGAGGTACATCTAAATGGCAAAACAAAAGATAGCGGAAGTTGATCGCAGTCTTTATGACTTCAAGGACGACGAATCCGACTTTTACAGAATAAAGGATGGCCTGACACCTGATATAGTCGGCCAGATATCAGATGAGAAACATGATCCGGATTGGATGAGACAGTTCAGACTGGATTCTCTTAAGGTATATCAGAAACTCAGGGTCCCGGACTGGGGACCTTCGATAGATGGTCTTGATATGAGCAGGATAGCGACTTATGTAAGACCGAATACGAACATGAAGGGCAACTGGAACGAAGTGCCCGAAGAGATCAAGAATACATTCGAAAAGCTCGGAATACCACAGGCTGAAAGGGAGTCTCTGGCAGGGGTCGGCGCGCAGTACGATTCCGAGCTCGTCTATCACAATGTCAAGGATGAGGTCGCGCAGCAGGGCGTTGTCTATACGGATATGGAGAGCGCGCTCACGGGCGATTATAAGGACATGGTGAAGGAATACTTTATGAAGCTTGTCCCTCCGACAGATCACAAGTTCGCGGCACTTCACGGAGCCGTGTGGTCAGGCGGATCATTTGTCTATGTTCCAAAGGGAGTGAAGGTCGAGATACCTCTTCAGTCATATTTCAGACTTAACGCCAAGGGCGCAGGCCAGTTCGAGCATACGCTCATAATAGTTGATGAGGGCGCAGATCTGCACTTTATTGAGGGATGTTCCGCACCTAAATATAATGTTGCAAATCTTCACGCGGGCTGCGTTGAACTCTATGTAAAGAAGAATGCACATCTCAGGTATTCAACGATAGAGAACTGGTCCAAGAACATGTATAATCTCAACACTAAGCGCGCACTTGTGGATGAGGGTGCGACGATGGAATGGGTATCAGGTTCTTTCGGATCACATGTTTCATATTTGTATCCGACCACCATTCTTCGCGGAGATAATTCCCATTCGGAATTCACAGGAATCACTTTCGCAGGCGCCGGACAGAACCTCGACACCGGTGCGAAGATGATACATTCCGGGAGGAACACTTCGTCATACATCAATACAAAATCGATATCAAAAGGCGGCGGAATAAGCACATACCGCAGTTCTGTAGTGATAAACAAAAACGCACACGGCGCAAAGGCATCTGTTTCATGCGCTTCACTTATGCTGGACGCGGAGTCTAGATCAGATACAGTGCCCGCAATGATAGTCAACACGAGCGATGCGGATGTCGGACACGAAGCCAAGATAGGAAGAATAAGCGATGAGGCAGTCTTCTACCTCATGAGCCGCGGTATCACAGAGCAGGAAGCAAGAGCCATGATAGTCAGCGGTTTTGCAAATCCTGTCAGCAAAGAATTGCCGCTTGAGTACGCAGCCGAAATGAACAACCTGATAAAACTGGAACTGGAGAATTAAGAGGTGAAACTATGACAGACACGAAAATTATGAGTCATCTTCCGGTTCTTACATGGAATCAACTGAAGATGAATTACGGCACTATTGATCCTGCCGGATCAGTGCTTAAATGTAATACAGATATTCCGACATCATTCGGCAAGCTCCCGGACGGTGTCAGTAACAGGATAATAAATGCAGCTGAGGCTAAGGATATACTTGCAAAGATACCGGCTGAGACAAAGGAGAGAATAGTTTCTTCCAAGCAGCCGATATATCATCCGCAGAAATTTGCGACTGGTCTCGGCATGGAGTTTGACGACCTGGCAATGAAAGAGGGCGGCGACATCCACCTTCTAGAGGTGGGCGCCGGGATTGAAGTCGGGACACCAATACTATGGCATTTCGAATTTCATGATGGAAACCGCGCAGTATCACAGCAGATAATACATGTGTGTGAAGGGGCGTCGCTGACGCTTATAATGGACTACACATCGGAGGCGGGTGCATCAGGACTATCGGGAATATCCACAAAGGTTATACTCGACAGGGGCGCTGAACTTGACCTTTCAAAGGTGCAGATGCTCGGCAGAGGTTTTGTCCACATGGATGACCTTGGTGTGAGTTTTGACGATGGAGCTGTTTTCAAACTGAATCAGATGGAACTCGGCGGAAGCCATACATTTGCAGGTGTGCAGTGTGAGATGACAGGCGCAAAATCCGTGTTTACAGGTAAGACTGCGTATCTTTCCTGCGGGAATGAGAAGATGGACATCACATATAATGCGGTGCAACGTGGACGCAAAACAAAATGCAACATGAGTTTTGACGGTGTGCTTACAGGCAACGCAGAAAAGACATTCCGTGGTACTATAGATTTCAGGAACGGATCGGCGGGATCAGTCGGTGATGAACAGGAAAATGTGTTGCTCCTGTCTGAGGATATCGTGAACAAGACAATTCCGCTTATACTCTGCGAAGAGGAAGATGTCGAAGGCCGCCACGGAGCGACTATTGGAAGACTCCCTGCTGATATGCTGTTCTATATGGAGACGCGCGGCGTCGATGAGAAAACTGCGAGAGAAATCATGGCCAGTGCACGTCTTGGCGCAGTGACACGCGAGATACCGGACGATGATCTGAGGAAAAGGATACATGCTTTTACAGACAGCCGTTTCTGAGGTTAGATCATAGAATACACACAGTGTACTTTCCGATCACGGGGTTGATGCTGCGCACGACCTCGAAAACCACGGGCATTGCCAGTATGGCACCCCCGCAAAACCAGTCGCAGCATGAGGAAACCGATGAATTCATACAGAAAAGATTTTCCTATATTTGAAGGAAACAACGTGTGTTATTTTGACAACGCTGCGACCTCTCAGAGACCGAAAGAAGTCTTTGAGGCGATGGAGAAGTTCAATAATGAATGCAACGCCAACCCGCTGAGAGGATTGTATGATTGGAGCGTGCGTGCGACTGAAGCTTATGAGAATGCACGCCACACTGTGGCCACATTCATAGGGGCAAAACGTGACTGTGAGATCGTATTCACGAGGAACACGACAGAATCACTTAATCTTGTCGCATACAGTTACGGCCTTTCGAAGATCCACGAAGGCGATGAAATTGTGATCTCCATAATGGAGCATCATTCAAACCAACTGCCCTGGCGTATGGTGGCAGAAAAGACAGGGGCAAAAATAGTATGGCTTGAATGTACAAAAGAAGGAAAGATCACTGAAGAGGAATATAAGAGCAAAATTACGGATCGAACGAAGATCGTCGCAATAACTCAGGTGTCAAATGTTCTGGGCATCACGAACCCGGTGCGTGCGATCGCGGACTACGCGCACAGCAAGGGAGCTGTTGTCGTTGTCGACGGAGCACAGAGTACGCCGCATATGCCCGTAAATGTACAGGACATGGGAGCTGATTTCTTCGCGTTCTCCGGGCATAAACTGATGGCACCCATGGGAATCGGCGCGCTTTACGGGCGAATAGAGCTGCTTGATGAGATGCCTCCTTTTCTTACAGGTGGTGAGATGATCGAATCAGTATCGAGAGATTCAGTCACCTATGCCCCGGTGCCTGAAAAGTTCGAGGCGGGAACAGTTAACGCAATGGGCGCCGTGGGACTTGAGGCTGCAATAAAGTATATTCAGAGTATAGGTTTTGACGAGATAACAGAGACAGAGAAAAGGCTCACGGAAAGGCTTATTTCAAAACTTCATGAATTGCCTGAAGTCACAATATATGGCCCCACGGACCCTGATGACCACTGCGGAATAGTGGCATTTAACATTGATGGCTGCCATCCTCATGATGTTGCTTCTGTGCTTGATTCGGAGCACATATGTATAAGAGCCGGACATCACTGCGCACAACCGCTGCTACAGTATCTTGGCGTGTCATCGACGGCGAGAGCGAGCCTCTATTTCTATAACACAGAGGAAGAAGTGGATCGTTTTGCAGAGGCGGTATCGCATGTCAGAGGATGGATGGGATATTAATGCATCATTGAAAGACTGATGCATAAGAGCCCGTATAAATCAGGGCTCAGAGTTTGTTTTGCATTGTATGGAGGAAAGCATGGAATTAAAACAGTTATACAGAGAGATAGTAAACGAACACAATCTGCACCCGTCACACAAGAAGGAAATCGCTGAGCCGACAATGGTACTCAACGGCGTTAATCCAAGCTGCGGTGATGATATAACTCTTGAACTCGTCATAAAGGGAGACGTAATAGAGGACGCTGCTTTTGTGGGCAGCGGATGCGCAATTTCACAGGCATCGGCAGACATGATGTGTGACCTTATAATAGGGCAGAGCAAAGAAAAGGCATTGGAGCTCGCCGATAGTTTTATGGGGATGATAAAAGGCACTGCGGACAGGGAGCAGATAGAAGAACTCGATGAATCTGCTGCTCTTGCTGATATTTCGCATATGCCCGCAAGAGTAAAGTGTGCTGTCCTTGGATGGAGAACAATGTCAGAGATGGTACAGGAAATCAATAAAGACGGAACGGTCAGGGAACACAATGAAAGCAGGTGCGGTGCCTGCTCTTCCAATGGAGCTGCTGTGTGCAAACCGGCCTGCAAGGGCTCGGAATGCTGTAATAAGTAATATATTGTGATAAGATACCAATGGTAGTGCAATGTAGTATTTCTGATCGGGCGGTGTGGGGATGTCGGATTCGAATATCACAAAAAATGCGCTTGCCGCGTCAATGAAAAAACTCATGGCGCAGCGACCGTTTGAAAAGATCAGTGTTTCTGATATCTGCAGCGACTGTGGGATTAACAGAAAGAGTTTTTACTATCACTTCAGAGACAAATATGATCTTGTAAACTGGATATTTTATGTGGGATTTATCGGTGAAATGGACCTGAGTTCTTATGAGAACGGATGGGATTGGCTGACGGACATCTGCGAGTATTTTTATCGTGAGAAAAAGTTCTACAGATGCGCGCTCAAGATTGAAGGACAGAATTCATTTCGTGATTATCTTGTTGAGACTGCGTGGCCGATAGCAGAATTCTTTATGAAGGATCTGCTGCCACAGGGTGATGATGAAGATTTCTATCTGACATTCATCATAGACGCGTTGATAAATTCCATTATACGCTGGCTTTCCGGCGGATATTATAAAGAGATGGATGCCAAAGAGTATATGTCAAAAGTGCGGGGGATCGTCACCGCGTTCGTTGAGCATCCTGAAGCCCTGGGCAAAGAAGAAAAGCAGATTAACGAAACAAAAGAATAAGATGAACATAAAAAGACCGGGGAAAGCAGCTGTCAGCAATGGCGCTTTCTCCGGTCTTTATTCTGATCAATAGTTCATTTCTCGGAAATGTCAGTGGTATCTATGGCGGGCATGATCTTCTGCAGTGCATCTCCAAGCGGAATGTCAGTGGGCAGGACTTTGATACTACTGTCGGCCGGCCTGATGATGCGTTTGTCTTCACCAATCTCCAAAAGATACTTGTGATTCAGAAAACGCCCGAAGAGAGCTGCAGTATCGCCGTAATAATCCATGACAAATACAGGATAATTCTGCTCCAGTCTTGACTTGTAGCACAGATCCGTAAATTTTTGGATCTCGGACTCCGGAACTGAATCGTCTGCAACAGGAATAAAGAATGTGGCTTCTGAAGGAATCACGTTTCTGAGTGCTTCACTTACCTGTTCGGTGCTATATGCCGAATTATAAAGGGCACTGATGCCGAACAGTATTTTGTTGTCACGAAGGAAGGGCGCGGTCAGCGCTGTTTCACTGTCCTCACATGGCAGCAGTGTCAGGAGGTTCTTGCAGAGCTTCATCATCTGGATCTGAGCAGCTGTAAGTCTTCCTGAACTTCTGAAATAGGCGAATCCGCAGTCCGGGTACTTGCGGAACAGGTTTATTATTTCGTAGGAATCAGAGGAACCGCCGACCTCACGGATAAAATATGAGAAAATCCCAATGGCTGTTCCCTGTTGAATGATATTATCAATATCCGAAATTGAAAGTCCGCCGGCAAGATCGGGCTGGAATCTCAGCATAAGAGTCAGAGGCGCCGCATGACCTGTCCTCTTTTCGAAGGAACGCAGCATCCTTGCACCATACGTCCATGAAGTATAGCCGAAAGCTACACCGAAATCCCTTATTGTTCCGTGGTCGGTATTCTTCAGAGCATTCGCGACAAGGTCATAGTAGCTGCTGTCTTCATTTTCGAGAAGCTCCTGGATTATGCCGAAAAGATAATCCTGGCAGCGACTCTTTGAAAACTGCCTGCCGAGGTCACACAACCGCCGCATACTGCGCTTGGGGTCTTCTTCCATACTTTTGATCCCGTGGTCGACTGTGGATTCTATCATCGCTTTTGTTATTGTATAAGTGTTCAAAACAAGCTCCGTTCCAGATTGGTCTATAGTTATAAATATATTAGCTTTAAACTCACGACATAGAAACTCACAAATTAAGATAATTGTAACATGGTATACTCTATTATATGAGCCGATGAATAATATCTGAGTGTTTCGGCAGGGGGTGAATATGCTTAAGGACGGCAGGATATGGGTAGCACAGACATCTGACGGAAGGAATATTTCCATACTTCCCGGGATGACTAACAGACACGGGCTTATCGCCGGCGCGACCGGCACAGGCAAAACAATTACACTCAAGGTACTAGCTGAATCATTCAGTGATATGGGAGTCCCGGTTTTCCTTGCTGATGTAAAGGGAGATCTGGCGGGGATGGCGAGACCTGGAGCGGACTCGCCTGACATGCAGGAAAGGATAAAAAGATTCGGTCTTTCAGAAGCCGGTTTCTCTTACCACAGTTACCCGACAGCTTTCTGGGACATCTTTGGAAAGAAGGGAATGCCACTGCGCACTACGGTTTCGGAGATGGGACCGCTCCTGCTCACCAGAATTCTTGACCTGAATGAAATCCAATCACAGATACTCTCTATAGTTTTCAAGATTGCTGATGACAGCTCTCTGCTGCTCATTGACACAAAAGACCTCAAGGCAATGCTGAATTACGTCGATGAGAATTCCAGACAGTACAGGGAACAGTATGGAAATATTCCGGCGGCTTCCATCGCTGCGATAATGAGAGCCGTGACGGCACTGGAACTTAATGGAGGGGATGTTTTCTTTGGAGAACCGGCCCTCAACATCAGTGACTGGTTCACAGTAGACGCTGACGGAAAAGGAATGATAAACATACTCGATTCAGAGAGCCTTATAGGTGATACGGCTCTGTATTCCACATTCCTTCTGTGGATGCTGTCGGAGCTTTTTGAGACACTTCCTGAAGTCGGTGATCTTGATAAACCCAAGATGGTATTCTTCTTTGATGAGGCACATCTTCTCTTCAAAGATAATCAGAAGGCGCTGCTCGATAAGATAGAACAGGTGGTCAAACTCATTCGTTCAAAAGGAGTGGGAATTTTCTTTATCACTCAGAATCCAGGGGATATCCCTGACGGTGTGCTGGCGCAGCTCGGGAACAGGATAGAGCATGGACTACGCGCGTATACGCCGTCTGATCAGAAAGCTGTCAAGTCAGCGGCTGAATCGTTCCGCGTAAATCCCGGCTTTGATACATACGAAACGATCATGAATCTCGGGACAGGAGAAGCAGTGGTCTCATTTCTTGATGAGCAGGGAATGCCTGAAATATCGGAGAAGGTTTCCATACTGCCTCCACAGAGCCTTATGGGTGCAATAGATGATGAGGTGCGGCAGCAGATCATAAAGGGAAGTATTCTTTACAGCAAATATGAAAATGCAGAGGATCCTGATTCTGCTTATGAATTATTGAAACGCAAGGGAATTGAAAAGGCTCGGGATGATGAGAAAGCAGCAAATGATGCAGCTGACAATAAGAAAGCGGCTAACGCTAACAAAAGAGCGGTGAAATCTGTTGCCAGCACCATTACAGGAACAATTGGCCGTCAGGTCGGCAAACAGGTCGGAGGACAATTCGGATCATTTGGAAAAACACTCGGAGGGAATCTCGGAGCAAGTCTTGGAAGAGGAATACTGAGCACTTTATTTAAGATATAAACAAGAAGAAACACCGCTCCCATGGAATCTGATCCACAAAAACGATGCTCCCGATGCGCCTTCAGGGACTCGAACCCTGGACACCCTGATTAAGAGTCAGGTGCTCTACCAGCTGAGCTAAAAGCGCTTATATATGATGTTTGCGTGTTTTTCAGACGCAATGGATATTATAATATACGTATTCGTGTTTGGCAAGCAATAAAAAATTTTTTTTCAAATTACAGGAAAAGCCGCATTTATGCGGCTTTTCTGTTAGAATAAAGTTCACTTGGGAGGTCTCTGCATGATATTTGATACACACGCACACTATGATGATGAAGCTTTTGACAATGACAGAGATGAAATTCTGTCAGGTCTTGGAAGCAATGGCGTAGATTATGTTGTTAATGTGGCGGCTGATATGAAGGGCATAGAATCGGGCGCAGCACTGGCAGAAAAGTACCCCCGCGTGTATTCCTCAGCAGGAGTACATCCTTCAGAATGTGCTGATCTTGACGAGAAAGACCTTGAAATAATCAGGGAGGCGGCAGCCCTTCCAAAGACAGTAGCAATAGGAGAGATAGGTCTTGATTATCATGGTGATGAGCCAAATAGAGAACAGCAGAAGTTCTGGTTTAAGAGACAGCTGGAAATCGCCAGTAAGTGCGACCTGCCGGTTATCATTCACTCGAGGGATGCAGCGCAGGATACGATGGACATACTGAAAGAACACAGAGTGCGTGTGGACGGGCCGCAGGGTGTCATCCACTGTTATTCATACAGCAGCGAAATGGCGGTCATGTATGTGAAGATGGGATATTACATAGGGATAGGCGGAGTCGTTACTTTTAAGAACGCCAGAAAAGTCCGCGAGGCAGTTGCAATACTACCACTGGAACGAATAGTGCTGGAGACTGATTGCCCGTATATGGCACCGGAACCTCTGAGGGGTGAACGAAATTCTTCACTGAATCTCCCGTTTGTTGCGGCGCAGATCGCAAGGATAAAGAACATTACCACTGACGAGGTGATAAACGTCACCGAGAAGAACGCGGAGAACTTATATGGAATACATTGATATCTGTACGCCGGGCGGAACCCTTTATGTACTTGATAAATTCGGCATAAAAGCCCGCAAAAAATACGGACAGAATTTTCTTATAGATTCAAATATCGTAAGGAAGATAATCAGTGCGGCCGGAATAACGAAGGAAGACTGCGTGCTCGAAATCGGCCCCGGAATCGGAACAATGACAGGGATGCTCTCAGAAGCCGCAGGTCATGTGGTCGCTGTTGAGATTGATGAAAGCCTTAGACCAGTCCTTACGGAAACGCTGGCAGGCCGGGATAATATTGATATCATATGGAATGATGTCCTAAAGACAGACCTCAGGGAAATTGCTGACAGACATAATGGCGGAAGACCAATGAAAGTAGTTGCAAATCTGCCATATTATGTTACGACTCCGATAATAATGAAACTGCTGAAGGAGAAGGGATGTTTTGACAGCATCACTGTAATGGTGCAGAAAGAAGTAGCTGAGAGGATTTGCTCAGCGCCTGGTAACAAGAACTACGGCGCGATAACGCTGGCAGTCAAGTACTACAGCGAACCGGAAGTCGTGACGGATGTGCCTCCAAACTGTTTTATTCCGAGACCCGGAGTGACCAGCAGTGTGTTATGTCTTAAAGCGAGGGACGAAGCTCCTGTAAGCGCGGATGAGCAATTCCTTTTTGCTGTCATAAGAGCATCTTTTAATCAGCGCCGCAAAACAATCGCAAATGGTATAGTTTCCGGGCTTGAACATGGCGATACGAATAAGAATATAACACGCGAAGATGTTCAGAAGTGTCTGAGTGAAATGGGTCTGAAGGAAGACGTAAGAGGTGAAAAACTTTCACTCGAAGAGTTCGCAGAACTGTCTGAAAAGCTCAGAAACATGCGATAAACCGGCGGTTTCATGGCAATTGAATCGGGCCACGCGTTTTTGACACTGCCATGTGGTTATGATAAACTTAATCGAATATGTCTAGGCCTAAAAACACGCGCTTCAGCGCGTTTTGGCAGGGAGGATCGCGTTGGACAAATATGAGTATAAGGTTCGGCTTGATGATATAAAATCTCTGATAACTCAGAGAGATTTTGCTCAGGCACTGGAAATAGCTGACTCGATCGATTGGACTCATGTTAAGAGCGTGAAAACGCTGTGCATGATAAGCGATCTGTATAAGATAAACGGAAAGATCCAGGAAAGCTATGCGGTCCTGCTTCAGGCGTACAATTTTGAACCGGAAGATCCAAAGATCATATATGCTCTTTGTGAACTCCTGCTCAGGCAGAAACAAATGTTGCCGGCATTGCAGTTATATAACGAATTCACTCGCATTTCTCCGAGAGATCCCAGTCGTTTTGTCCTTCAGTATCAGATGTATCAGCTTCAGCACGTCAGTATAGATGAGAGAATAAGCGTCCTTAAGGAACTCGAAAGAGTTTCCTTTCGCGACAAATGGGTGTTTGAACTTGCAAGGATATATGAGGAGAACAGCAGGTATCAGGAATGCGTCGCGGAATGCGATAAACTCATAGCTAAAGGGAAACCTTCATATCAGAAGAAAGCAATCCAGCTCAAGCAGAAGTATTCAGGACTCACAGGTGAACAGAATGAGATATACCGCCAGCTTGTCACAACGGCAAGACGGGCGACTGCGCCTATCACTGCGCCAATACCTCAGGAAGAACCGGCGCCGCGCGATGAGGGCGCATATGAACAGGAATCTTCCGCTCCTGTCCGCAGAGATACAGGTAATGAACCCAATATGGATGACATGGTCGACAGAGCTGCCAGAATCACTGGAATAGCGGGTACCGAGCCAATGAGCCAGGTGCCTGAAGGTGAGAGCGATATCCATGTAAAACAACTTGATGAAAAGCTTGTGAGCACGGTGGATCTGCAGCGTGAAGTTGCCGATGGACTGAAAGATATTATGACGCGGGAGACCGGACCGATCGAGCGTGGGGCAGAACAGAGAGCCAGTCAGGAAAAGGTACGCAGGGTATTCAATAATGGCTTCGATCTTCCGGAAGAAGCCGAAAAGACACCTGAGGAAAAAGAACAATTCGAGCAGGCAAGGCAGAAAGCCAAAGTGGTCCGTGAGCGCATGAACGTTGAGCCACAGCAGACCGAAAGCCGGGAAAATCGATATAACCCATATCTTGCACAGGATAATGACGGACAGATGTCAATGAGACTTGACCCTGAGGTCAGGGTGGCTGAGCGCGCTGCAAAAGAGGCAGCATTGAGACCTGCGCATCGCACATTCAGCACAGAAATGCCGGAGAACGCAGAGACAGAGGAAGAAGCGACGGCAAAACTTCAGGCGTATGATGAGGATCGCGCTGATCGCATAAGAGAAGCAGCACCGAACGGCGGACTCTCTGATGGAATGACAGGAAATGAGAAGCTCCAGGTCGCACTTGCAGGACAGGCCAATGAAGCTCCTGAGAACAAACAGAATGCTCTTGAAGATGCGGGTGTCCGCGATACTCTTGTGATGGATCCGTCAGCAGTTGATGCAGCCACAAGGACATGGTCAGCTCCAGAAGTGAACGGCGCGGCAGGCGGTGTCAAGATCGACAAAGAGATAGAGCAGCCGTTGCATTTCGTGGAACCCGTCGGCAAAGAGACAGACACAATGAACACGAGCGAAGCTGCGACTGAGAATGAAGAAGACAAGCTCTCGGAAACGCAGGAGATAGCAGCTCTTGTTGCCAGACAGTTCGCAAATGATGAGAAACTGGCAGCTGAAAGAGCAGCAGCTGAAGCTGCACGCAAGGCAGAAGAGGAAGCTGCAAGACAGGCGGAGATAGAAGCAGCGGCAAAACGTATCCTCGCGGAG
The DNA here is from genome assembly GCA_028706005.1 of Lachnospiraceae bacterium. Lineage (GTDB taxonomy): Bacteria > Bacillota > Clostridia > Lachnospirales > Lachnospiraceae > CAG-791. The sequence continues at coordinate 9,348 of JAQWCI010000004.1, read as the reverse complement.
CGCGAAAAGAAACGTGAGGCTGCTGAGGAACAGATAAAGATTGAAGCGGAAGAAAAGGCCCGCAAAGCAGCAGCTGAAGCTGCAAGAAAAGCAGAAATAGAAGCAGCGGCAAAACGCCTTGCGGATGAAGAAGAAGCGAGACTTTCGGCGCAGAGACTGGCTGCAGAGAAGCAAATAGCAGAGAAGCAGGCAGCTGCAAAGGCGGCTGCAGAGAAAGCTGAGGCAGAGAAAGAAGCCGCAGAAAAAGCAGAGGCTGAGAAGGAAGCTGCAGAGAAAGCTGAGGCTGAGAAGGAAGCTGCAGAGAAAGCTGAGGCAGAGAAAGAAGCCGCGGATGAAGAGCCGGCAGATGAACAGCCGGCAGATGAACAGCCAGAGACAGATGACGACAAGGAAGCAGCGCACGAGAAAACAGTAGAAGCTGTCACCGAAGCACTGCAGGGAGTTCCTGCGGACCCGCAGGAAACAGAAATAAAACATGATAAAGCGGAAGTGAAACCAGCAAAACACAACTCTGAAGCTGACAGGATCCGCAACATGACCCCGGAACAGCGCAAGATGTTCGGCCCATTCCTGCATGAGAAGAATACGAGAGCTCAGCTTTTACGAACGATCGATGAAATCAGTCTTGCTTCTTACACCGGCAACGTCATCATCACAGGAGATGAGGGAACAGGAACTCTTGATCTCGCAAAGGTACTGCTCAGAAATGAACATCTTACCGACAGCAATTTCTCCGGTAAGGTAGCAGTGACAAACGGTGCAGGACTCAGCAAGAAGGGACCGGCTGCTTACTTCAGCAGACTCGAAAACGGCGGTCTTATTGTTGACAAAGCTTACACCATGACACGTGAGACAGTAAGTGCACTCAACATGGAGCTTGAGAAGGAAGATCACGGAATTATCGTGATCCTCGTAGGCTCAGGCGCTGAGATGGACAAGTTCTACAAGCAGTATGAGAGCAGGCTCAAAGATCTTTTCACTACAAGGATCGATGTGAAGACCCTTTCCACAAAAGAGCTCATAAACTATGCACAGCACTACGCCAATCGTCAGGATTGCTCTATTGATGCTGAGGCTCTGGTGGAACTCGAGTCGGTGATTACTTCGATGCAGAGCGCGACTCATCACGTGACGGTCGAGGAAGTCAGGGATATAGTGGATGAGGCAATCGGAGTTTCTGAGAAGAAGACACCGGGGCACCTGTTCGATTCAATGAAGAGAAAGCGCTACGATTCTGAGGATAGAATGATACTCCATCAAAAAGATTTTGCACATTGAGTTATGACTGATATACCGCGGCAGCGATGCTGTCTGCGGAAGGGGAGGATAAATGGCTGCCAGCAGTGTAACTAAAGTCACTAAAGCAAAGAAACCGGTAAATAAGGATAAGAATAAACTGTTTATTTCTGATGTTGACTGTTATCTGTTCGGACAGGGGACGCACTACGATATTTACAAAAAACTCGGCGCGCATCCTTCTGAGGAAAAGGGCGTAAAAGGAGTTTTCTTTGCTGTATGGGCGCCGAACGCGAAGTCAGTCTATGTTATAGGCTCCTTCAACGGGTGGGATGAGAACCAGTACCCAATGACAAAGAATGAGAGCGGAGAAGGTATCTGGTCCGTTTTTATTCCGAAGGTGGGCACAAACGAACTGTACAAATTTCTCATTTACGGACCTGACGGGGAGAAGCTTTATAAGGCTGATCCTTATGCAAATGCGGCTGAACTGCGTCCAGGGACAGCATCAAAGATAACTGATATAACAGGTTTTGAGTGGGCGGACTCCGGCTGGATGACAAAGCGGGAGAAGACAGACCCCAACAAACAGCCGATGGCGATCTATGAGTGCCATATCGGTTCGTGGATGAGGCACCGCGAAAAAGGCAACAGTTTTTATACTTATAGAGAATTTGCTGACAGGATAGTCGAGTATCTTAAGAAAATGAAGTTCACGCACATAGAGCTCATGGGTATTCTGGAGCATCCTTTTGATGGCTCATGGGGATACCAGGTGACTGGTTACTATGCGCCGACATCGAGATATGGGGACCCAAAGGATCTTATGTATCTTGTAAACAAGCTGCACGCAAACGGGATCGGTGTGATCCTGGACTGGGTGCCTGCGCATTTCTGCCCGGACGCTCACGGACTCGCATGTTTTGACGGAAAATGCATATATGAGGATCCGGATCCGAGGCGCGGAGAGCATCCTGACTGGGGAACAAAGATCTTCAATCTGGCAAAACCTGAGGTCAAGAATTTCCTCATCGCAAACGTGCTGTATTGGCTGCGCGAATACCATGTAGATGGCATCCGTGTAGATGCTGTGGCTTCCATGCTGTATCTCGATTACGGCAAGAAGGAAGGACAGTGGCTGCCGAACAGATACGGCGGGAACAAGAACCTCGATGCCATCGTGTTTTTCCAGCATATGAATTCAGTCATCCGCGGATCGTATCCGGGATTCCTGACCATTGCCGAGGAGTCCACGGCATGGCCGAATGTTACCGGAGAAATTGGAACAGACAGCCTTGGATTTATGTTCAAGTGGAATATGGGCTGGATGCACGATTTCTGCGAGTACATGAAGCTAGATCCGATAATGCGCAGGGGCTCGCACTACTCACTGACATTTGCAATGAGTTACAACAATGCGGAAAACTATATTCTGCCGATATCACATGACGAAGTCGTTCACCTAAAGTGCTCGATGGTCGAGAAGATGCCGGGCTTACAGGTCGACAAATATTCCAACCTGAGAGTCGGTTACACATATATGATGGGACACTCCGGCAAGAAGCTTCTGTTCATGGGGCAGGAATTCGGGCAGGAGAGAGAGTGGAGCGAGGAGAGAGAGCTCGACTGGTATCTGCTGCAGAATCAGCTCAATGCCGGAATGCAGAAGTATTTTGGCAGACTTCTTGAGATTTATAACAAATATCCATGCATGTACTCAATAGATAACGACTGGGCAGGATTTGAATGGATCAACGCTGATGACAAGGACAGAAGTATCTACAGCTTTATAAGAAGATGTGATACTAATCCAAAATGCCTTATGTTCATACTCAATATGACACCTGTGAAGCGTGAGGGCTATCGCATAGGCGCTCCTAAGAAGGGCGTATACAAACTGCTTCTCAACAGTGCACTTAAGGAATACGGAGCGCCTGAGGACAGCATTGTACCGAAGACACTCAGGGCTCAGGCCGGAAACTGCGATTACAAGGATCAGTATCTTGAATTTGATCTTCCGTCATTCGGAGCACTTATATTTGAATACTAATGATCCAAATCAGACTTTGTCTGATTCTGATCTACGAGGTGGTGCGTAGCACCACCTCGGGGCATTAAGCATGGTAATATGCAACTAAGGGGATGAGAGCTTTACATGATGCTTGCAGAACTTAAAACAGGACAGACAGCAACCATTACCAAGGTGGGGGGAGAGGGACCGTTGCGGCTCCGTTTTCTCGATATGGGACTTATTCCACGCACGGACGTGACTCATGTTAAAACTGCGCCTATGGGAGATCCTATTGAGATAAGGATACGAGGCTACGAACTCACGCTCCGGCTCGAAGAAGCCAGAAACATAGAGATCACCGACGTCAGGGACGTCTGGAAGGTGGACAGCAGTATATGATTTTTGCTTTGGCAGGAAATCAGAATTGTGGCAAGACCACGTTATTCAATGTACTTACGGGATCAAATCAACACGTTGGTAATTTCCCGGGAGTCACGGTAGATCAGAAGATAGGCGACATAAGGGATGCAAAAGACTGTCAGGTCGTAGACCTCCCCGGTATTTATTCCATTCGCCCGTACACTGATGAGGAGATCGTCACGCGTGACTTCATCCTCAACAACCATCCCGATGGAATAATCAACATAGTAGATGCAACAAACATTGAAAGAAATCTGTACCTGACACTGCAGCTCCTCGAACTTCATATCCCCATGGTAGTTGCGCTTAACATGATGGATGAGGTCAGGGGCAACGGCGGTTCTATAGATGTTAAGAAAATGTCAACAGCCCTTGGGGTTCCGTGTATTCCCATAAGTGCTGCCAAGGATGAAGGTATTTCCGAGCTTATACACCAGATCGTGAGAGTGGCATCAGATCAGGTTTTCCCGACAGTGATGGATTTCTGCAGCCCGGGACCTGTACACAGATGCATTCACGCAGTATCGCATGTCATAGAGGATCACGCACAGAAAATCAGAATATCGCCAAGATTCTGCGCGACAAAGATAATAGAGGGCGATGAGAGTTTTGCCGACAAGCTCGGACTCGACGAGAACGAAAAAGAACTCATTGAGCACAGCATTGTCGAAATGGAACATGATACTCAGTTCGACAGGAATGAAGCGCTTGCAGACATGCGCTATTCGTTCATCGAAGGCGTCGTAAAAGGATCGGTAGTAAAGAGCCAGGAGAGCAAGGAACACATGCGCTCCGAGAAGATCGACAGGATCCTGACCGGAAAATGGACGGCTCTTCCCTGTTTTGTCATCATAATGGCGATGGTCTTCTTCCTGACATTTAATGTCATCGGATCATTTCTTTCGGATATCCTCTCAAGTGGAATAGATGCACTCACGGCACTTGTCGACGCCGGACTTACAGCTTACGGCATAAACCCTGTCGTTCACAGCATGATCGTGAAGGGTGCTTTTGCCGGAGTCGGATCGGTGCTCAGTTTCCTGCCGATCATCGTAGTCCTGTTCTTCTTTCTATCGATCCTTGAAGATACAGGATACATGGCTAGGATCGCATTCATTATGGACAGGCTGCTTAGAAAGATCGGCCTGTCGGGGCGCTCATTTGTGCCTATGCTCATAGGTTTTGGCTGCTCTGTACCGGCAATAATGTCGGCGAGGACACTATCTTCAGAGCGTGACCGCAAGATGACGATCTACCTTGTGCCATACATGAGCTGTTCGGCGAAGATCCCGATCTATGCTGTATTTTGCGCTGCGTTCTTCCCGAAATATTCGGCGCTTATGATGACACTTCTCTATTTTCTGGGCATAGCCGTTGGCATAATAGTTGCACTGATCCTCAAGAAAACAGCGTTCAGGGGCAACCCCGTTCCGTTTGTCATGGAGCTTCCTAACTACAGACTGCCGATGCCAAAATCAGTGGCGCAGCTCCTCTGGGATAAGGCGAAGGATTTCCTCACAAGAGCTTTCACAACGATTTTTATCGCAACTATGATAATATGGTTCCTGCAGAGTTTTGACACGAGACTTAATTTCGTGAGCGACAGCTCGGGAAGCCTGCTTGCACTTATAGGACAGCTTATAGTTCCTGTTTTCGAGCCGCTCGGATTCGGAGATTGGAAGTTCGTCACAGCACTGATATCGGGCTTTACGGCAAAGGAAACAATAGTGGGAACGCTGAGCGTTCTGCTGGGTGCCAAAACATCAGCTCTCCCGGCACTCCTTTCCACACTGATGACACCGGTAACGGCCATGAGTTTCCTGATATTCACACTACTATACACTCCATGCGTTGCAGCTATCACGACAGTAAAATCGGAGCTGCATTCCGGACTGGAGGCACTCAAGGTCGTTCTGATGCAGTGCGGTGTGGCATATGTTGCGGCGCTCGTCTTCTATCAGATAGCGAGCAGATTGTAAAATTACGGTGAGCATATGAGTATAGGTGACATAGTATTGATAATAATATTTGCCGCAGCGATGATCGCGGCGATATCATATGTGGTGAGACACCACGGGAGCGGTTGTACAGAGTGCAATGGAAACTGCGCCGCGTGCTCGAAGAAGAAACGTGAAGAAAAGCACTGCGATAAGTGACAACTCTTATTCACAGTCAGAAAAAGTTCCGTCAGGAGGAAGAAATGTCAAACGTAATAGATGGCAAAACAATACTTATCACCGGGGGCACAGGCTCGTTCGGCAAGTGTTTTACAAAATATGTGCTGAGAAATTATGACCCGAAAAAGATCATAATCTACTCAAGAGACGAGTACAAACAGTTCGTGATGAGCAACGATCCGGTCTTCAAAAAGTATGAGGACAAGATGCGCTACTTCATCGGTGATGTGCGTGACAGGGAAAGACTGGAGAGAGCACTCAGGGGCGGCGTAGATTATGTCATTCACGCTGCGGCGCTCAAACAGGTCCCAGCCTGCGAGTACAATCCCGCAGAAGCCATAAAAACCAATATAAACGGTGCGATGAATGTAATCGATGCCTGCCTTGATACAAATGTGAAAAAGGTCGTCGCACTTTCGACTGACAAGGCTGTAAATCCTGTCAATCTTTATGGCGGCACAAAGCTTGTTTCAGACAAACTTTTCATGTCGGCGAATGCATATTCAGGCAGCTGCGATATAAGTTTTTGTATCGTCCGTTACGGAAACGTGGCCGGCAGCCGCGGCAGCGTCATCCCGTTCTTCAAGACACTTATTGAAGAGGGGCAGACGACACTTCCCATCACAGACTACCGCATGAGCAGATTCTGGATCAGCCTGACACAGGGCGTTCAGCTGGTGATCAAGGCTCTTGAAGAAGGCCACGGCGGAGAGACATTCATAAGCAAGATCCCTTCATTCTACGTGAAGGACCTTGCTGAAGCGATGCTTCCAGGATGCAAAACAAATGAGGTCGGGATACGTCCCGGCGAGAAGCTGCATGAGGTCATGGTCACGGCAGAAGATGCCGCGAACACAATGGAATATGATAAATATTTCATCGTATATCCTCAGATAACCTTCAATGACAGGCAGGTTCGCGACATGTCAGGAAAGACAGTAGCTGATGGCTTTGTTTATTCATCAGGAACGAATACCGAATGGATGAACGTCGAAGACATACGCAGAAGACTTTTGGAAGTCGCTACGGAAGAAAACTGAAACGCAGAAGGTCTTTATAAATGAAACTCAGTGTGATCGTTCCGGTCTACAATATGGCTGGCGCAGGTAAACTGGATCATTGTCTCGACAGTCTGACAGGTCAGACAATTGATGATTATGAAATCCTCGCCGTCGATGATTGTTCTACAGATGGATCATGGGAAATAATACAAAAATATGCTGCAGGGCATAATGAAGAGCACAGTGGATGCAGTGAGAACCACTGTGTTTTTCGCGCTCTGAGGAACGAGCGGAATCGGCACCAGGGCGGAGCCAGGAATCATGGTCTTGAGGAAGCGCGCGGCGAATGGATAAGTTTTGTCGACGCGGACGACTGGGTATCCCCGGACTATTTCGAGAAACTTCTGAATAAGGCCGGGGCAACAGGCGCAGACATGGTCGGCTGTGATTATTGTATGACGGATCACTACGGATTTGATGTGGGCAAAGTCGTACACAATAACAGGTCAGATCAGGTGGGAGTTTTGGACGATGCGAAGTACCGCTCACTCATATTGGAGAGCGGATCGCTGGCTGTCAAAATATACCGCCGCGAGATCATCATCGACTGTAAGAGCAGGTTCCCGGAGGATATTTTCTACGAGGACAACGCGATCGCAAACACATGGATGCTCAGAGCAAAACATTTTGAATATCTGCCGTACGAAGGCGCTGAGGGGAAGCTCCCGACTGAAAACGATGCTCCTATCTACTATTATTATCAGCACGAGACTTCGACAGTTCATACGGTCACAAGGAAGCGCCTCGAGGACAGAATGGCAGCCGGGCGCGGGATGATAGAGGAAGCAAAACGCTACGGATACTATGAGAAGTACAAGCCTGAGATCGAGTTTTCCTTCACTGTGCTCTTCTATGTGAACACCCTGTTCTCGGCCATGCGTGAGGGAAAGAACGACAGGAATGTCGGGTATGAGTTCGTCACGGCACTCGCAAAGGAAATGAGGGCTGCTTTCCCAGGTTTTATGCAAAACAAGTATTACCTTGAACGCGTCGACAAAGAGGAGCAGAAATATATCGCCATGCAGCAGAAGGATCCGAAGAGATTCTATATGCAGTACAAGGCGCTCTGGCTCTACAGGGACACGAGAGCAAAATTCATCAGGTAGACAGGTGAAATAGATCCACGATTAAACAGCTACACAGGACTACAGACAAGCAGTCATGAGAGGCATAATGAGAGCAGCAATTATCGGCGCGAGCGCCGAATCCATTCATACAATTAAGACAGCGCAGAAACTCGGAGTTGAGGTCACGGCTCTTGACGGAGATGCAGAGGCGGCAGGGCTCAAAGCTGCTGACAACTCGTATGTTACAGATATAAGGGACACAGAGGCAGTTCTTGAAAGACTGAAGCTTATACAGCCGTCGTTCATGCTGACAGCGCCGATCGGCAGATTCCTCACAACTACAGGCGCGGCAAATGACGCGCTGCACCTTAAGGGCGTATCGCTTAAGGCCACAGAGCTCTGCACGGATAAATGGGAATTCCACGAAACATTGAGCAGGGCAGGACTCAGGAACTGCCCGTGTTTCCTTATTGCAGCTGATATGTGGCGACCGGATGCCGGGCAGGCGCAGAGAATGAATGCGCTCATCACTTCTATAACCGACAATATTCACTATCCGGCAATAATAAAGCCGAGATACGGATCCGGCAGCAGAGGCATAACCGTCGCGGAAAACTGGGAAGAGGTACAGACAGAATTCGGTGCGCTTTCCATGCATGCAAAAGAGGACTATATCATAGAGGATATGATGCCCGGGGTCGAGTACGGCGTGGACGGTGCAGTCACGGGCGGGAAATTTCACCTGATCCTTCTTAGAAGGAAGATCAACACACCGCTCCCTGCAAGGGAGGCTGTCGCATACATCAGCGTGAGGCAGGGTGAGCTCACACAGAGAGTGGAATCTTATCTTGCAAGAGCTGTCAGCACGCTTGGAATCGATAACAGCCTGATACACTGCGATCTCATGATCTCTGATGAGGCGGGGGATCCGTTCATAATAGAACTTTCGGCAAGACCTTCGGGCCATAACCTTCACAATCTCTTTACACCGCTTGCAACGGGCGTCGACGAAGCGCAGGAAATGATACTGTTCCAGTGTGGAGATAAATACGAGTTTACACCACGAGAAGTAAGGATAATGGAGATAAGATATTTTGATTTCACAGGCACGGCGGTGAAAGTGCCGACAGAAGATGAGGCAAGGCAGAAAGCCGCGGAAAACGGATGCTCCCTTGAACAGTGGAAATGCGCGATCCATGAGGGCGATGACATGGCCGCGCCTTCGACAGGCCATATTCTTATGAGCCGCGGATACATGATCCTTGGTCCCGGCGATGATGGAGATGTACTCACACAGGACGAGGCCGGGGCAAAACTCGAGAACACGGCGGGGAAGATATTGTCGCTGTTTGAAATCAGATAATGTAAGGATATCA
>JAQWCI010000083.1 GCA_028706005.1 Lachnospiraceae bacterium | reverse complement strand
TTTTAGAAGTGCCGCTGCATCAACGACGTCACCATCATTGAATTTCTTGTCCAGAGTGCTTACGTTAATTGCAATAATTTCTTTACTATTGTAATCCGTAAATCCTCTCTTGGGAAGTCTTCTGTATAAAGGCATCTGACCGCCTTCAAAACCAGGTCTCGGTCTTCCTGAACGAGCTTTCTGTCCTTTTGTACCAAAGCCTGCTGTTTTGCCGTTTCCTGAGCCGTGTCCACGACCCCTTCTGAAATTATCACTGTGGGTAGCCCCATCAGCAGGTTTCAAATTAGATAAATCCATTGTAGTCCTCCTTACGCAGAATGCTCCAGATCCATACCGGATCTGAGTTCCGCTCGCTTTTCACTTGACTATAGTGTAATTACTCGTTTACTTCTTCGACTTTTACGAATGGAGCGATCAGACGGATCTGTCCTCTCGTAGAATCATTATCCTGAAGTACCACTGAACTGTTAAGCTTATGGAAGCCCATCGACTTGATGATCTCCTTGTTCTTCGGAACAGCGCCAATTGTGGATTTCACGAGTGTAATCTTTAACTTTTTCGTGTTCTCGGACATGGTAGTTCTCCTTTCAAAGTTATGACGGACTGCTGAAATCAATATTTGAAATCAGCAACGTCCTTGCCGCGTCTTGCAGCGACTTCTTCCGGAACCTTAAGCTGGCTGAGACCGCTGAGTGTTGCAAGAACAACGTTCTGCTTGTTGTTAGAACCCAGTGATTTGGTACGGATGTTCTTAATGCCTGCAAGTTCGCAGACCATACGCGCCGGGCCACCAGCTATGATGCCGGTACCATCGGGAGACTTCTTCAGCAGGACCTGTGCTGAACCATATTCTCCTAAATAATCATGGGAAATACTTGCGTTCTCATCAAGAGCAACGCTGACTATGTTCTTGGCAGCGTCCTCCTTGCCTTTACGGATAGCTTCCGGTATTTCTGTAGCTTTTCCGAGGCCTACTCCTACATGACCGTTATTGTCACCGACAACTACAAGAGCGGTGAAACGCATGTTACGTCCGCCTTTTACTGTCTTGCTTACACGTTTGATGGTAACGACCTTCTCGGTCAGTTCCAGCTGATTTGCATCAATCATAGCACGCTTCATGTGAAATCAATTCTCCCTTCTCAGAATGTCAGGCCAGCTGCTCTAGCTGCGTCAGCAAGGGCTGCGACCTTACCCTGATAGATGTAACCGCCTCTGTCAAATACAACTTCCTTGATTCCTGCATCGAGAGCCCTTTTTGCTACAAGGTCACCGATGTACTTTGCAGCTTCAACATCATCTGTGTTCTTGAGAGCTGCAGCCACATCCTTCTCGACTGTTCCCGCGGAAACAAGTGTTTTGCCGGCTTCATCATCAATGATCTGAGCATAAATGTGCTCATTGCTTCTGTATACGCAAAGACGCGGTCTTTCTGCAGTCCCGCTGAAACGGTTGCGAAGCTTATAGTGCTTCTTCTCGCGGATATCCTTTCTAGACTCCTTGTTTATCATGGTTGACTCCTTTTATAGTCTTAATGTCGATTACTTCTTGCCGGTCTTACCTACTTTGCGGCGGATGGTCTCATCGATGTACTTGATTCCCTTTCCTTTATAAGGTTCAGGAGCTCTCTTACCTCTGATCTCAGCTGCCAGCTGACCGACACGCTCTTTATCGATACCCTTTACAATGATGTTCTGACCTTCTACAACTGTTTCCAGTCCATCGGGATCTTCCATTTCTACAGGGTGTGAATATCCTAATGTCAGTACTAACTTCTTACCTTGTTTTGCCGCTCTGTAACCGACACCGTTCACCTCGAGTTTCTTTTCAAAACCTTCGGTAACACCGATGACCATGTTGTGGAGCAGGCTCCTGGTAAGTCCATGGAGAGATTTTTCTCTCTTTAAGTCATTCGGTCTTGTAATTTCGATCTCACCGTTTTCCTGTTTGATCGTCATTTCCGCGGGAAGCGTTCTTATGAGTGTTCCCTTGGGACCTTTTACAGTCACAGTGTTATTTTCTGCTACATCCACAGTTACACCTGCGGGAATAGCGATTGGCATTCTGCCTATACGTGACATGCCCGTACCTCCTAATCAGAATTAATTACCAGATGAATGCGAGTACTTCGCCGCCTACCTGAAGCTCACGTGCTTTTTTGTCAGTGATTACTCCCTGGTTGGTGGAAAGTATTGCTGTTCCGAGTCCATCAAGGACTTTGGGAAGATTGTCTTTGCTTGCATAGACTCTCAGGCCGGGTTTGGAGATTCTCTTAAGTCCGCTGAGAAGCCTGTCATTCTTGTCTGAACCATACTTAAGGCTGATTCTTATATCATTGAAACTGCCATTCTTTACGGTATCAACAGACTTTATGTATCCTTCATCAAGCAAAATCTGGGCAATTGCCTGTTTCATCTTTGAAGAAGGAATATCTACAGTATCATGTTTTGCAGTATTTGCATTGCGGATTCTCGTAAGCATATCCGCGATCGGATCATTTGTGCTCATATGAGTTTTGCCTCCTTATCAGAATTTACCAGCTAGATTTCTTTACACCAGGGATCTGTCCTTTATATGCCAGCTCACGGAAGCAAATTCTGCAGATGCCATATTTCTTCAAGACAGAATGCGGACGGCCGCAGATTTTGCAGCGCGTATATGCCCTTGTTGAAAACTTGGGCTTCATCTGCTGTTTGATCTTCATGGATGTTTTAGCCATGTTTGTTTATTCCTCCATAATATTGGTGAACACCTTTGCCTTACTTGGCAAAAGGCATACCGAACAGTCTTAACAGTTCTCTTGCTTCCTCATCGGTATTTGCTGTTGTCGTTATGATAACATCCATACCTCTGATCTTATCTACCTTATCATATTCAATCTCAGGGAAGATTATCTGCTCTTTAATACCAAGAGCGTAATTTCCTCTGCCATCAAAAGAATTAGGATTGACTCCACGGAAGTCACGGACACGGGGAAGTGCAAGATTTACGAGCCTGTCAAGGAACTCATACATTCTGTCACCGCGAAGTGTTACTTTACATCCGATCGGCATTCCCTCTCTTATCTTGAAGTTTGCGATTGACTTCTTCGCCTTTGTGTAAACGGGCTTCTGTCCTGTAATAGCGGTCATATCTCCGGCTGCAGATTCAAGAACTTTTTCGTTCTCCTTAGCCTCTCCGACCGCCATGTTAACGACGATCTTTTCAAGCTTCGGAACCTGCATTACATTGTCATAGCCGAACTTTTTCGTCATCTGTTCACGAATTTCGTCATTGTACTGACTTTTAAGTCTACTCAACGTTATAGACCTCCTTTCCGTATGGTTTAGTCGATTGCCTTGCCAGTCTTTTTGGCAAAACGTACTTTCTTATCGTTTTCGATCCTGAATCCGACTCTTGTGGCCTTGCCATCAACAGAAAGCATTACATTCGAAACATCGAGTGCTGCTTCCTCCTGAATAAGTCCGCCATCCGGATGTCCGGCTGAAGGTTTTGTATGCTTTGTGACCATATTGACGCCTTCAACAACGACCTTATGCTTCTTGGGATTAAAAGAAGTAACCTTGCCTTCTTTTCCTTTGTTCTTTCCTGCGATGACCTTTACATTGTCACCCTTTTTGATCTTACTTGTAGCCATATCTTTCTCCTCCTTACAGTACTTCCGGAGCCAGGGACAGGATCTTCATGAACTGTTTCTCACGAAGCTCTCTGGCTACAGGCCCAAAGATACGTGTTCCTGTCGGTGTCATGTCGTCTTTAATGATGACTGCCGCATTTTCGTCAAAACGAATGTAGGAACCGTCTTTTCTATGAGTCTTCTGAACTGTACGGACCACTACTGCCTTGACTACATCGCCCTTTTTGACAACGCCGCCGGGCATTGCTTCTTTGACCGCACAAACAACCGTATCGCCAATGCGGGCATATCTTCTTCTGGAACCACCGCTTACACGGATTACCAGGAGTTCTCTGGCACCGGTATTGTCGGCAACTCTTAATCTACTTTCCTGCTGAACCATAGTTGGTTTCCTTTCTTGATGATGTTTGCTACTGTTTAAAGCCCCGAGATTCGAAGAATCTCGTATGTCTTCCGAAGGATGACATTATTATTTAGCTTTTTCTACAACAGAAACAAGTCTCCATCTCTTAGTCTTAGAAAGCGGTCTGGTCTCCATGACCTTGACTGTATCTCCCTCACCAGCTTCATTATTCTCATCATGAGCCGTGAGTTTGTATGTCTTCTTTACTATTTTTCCGATAACGGGATGCTTAACGTTGTCTTCGATAGCGACGACAATTGTCTTATCCATCTTGTTGCTGACAACTTTACCGACACGGACTTTTCTTAAGTTTCTTTCTTCCATGATTTTTCCTTTCATGAATAGCATCTCTGATCGTCAGATCAGTCAGCAGCCTTCCTGGTAAGTATTGTCTGGATACGAGCTATATTCTTTCTTACTACAGTTATCCTTGCAGGATTATCAAGCTGATTTGTTGCGTTCTGGAATCTCAGGTTGAAAAGTTCCTTCTTTGCAGAAGTAAGTTCTTCGTTTAATTCCTGAACCGTCTTATTCTCGAGTTCTTTTACGTATGTTGTACTTTTCATTCTTCTGCACCGCCTTCCGCCTGTGCCTTAGCAACTATCTTGCACCTGCATGGAAGCTTATTGGCTGCAAGACGTAGCGCTTCTTTAGCGTCCTCTTCCGATACACCGGCGATCTCGAACATTACTCTGCCCGGTTTGACCACCGCTACCCAGAATTCTACAGCACCTTTTCCTGAACCCATTCGAACTTCAGCGGGTTTCTTTGTATAAGGCTTGTCCGGGAATATCTTTATCCAGACTTTTCCGCCTCTCTTTACGAAACGTGTCATCGCGACACGGGCCGCTTCAATCTGATTGGAGCGGATCCAGACGGGTTCCTCGCACACAAGACCATAATCGCCATATGTGACCGTGGTGCCGCGGGTGAGCTTTCCGGACATGTTGCCGCGGAACTGCTTACGATGCTTTACTCTCTTTGGCATTAACATTATTTATCGCTCCCTTCCTTATCAGCAAAAACCTGTGCTGCTTTGTCTGAGGGCTTTGTCGGAAGTATTTCACCTTTATAGATCCATACCTTGACGCCAACTTTTCCATAAGTAGTGTTCGCTTCCGCAAATCCGTAATCAATATCCGCACGAAGTGTCTGAAGCGGAATGGTTCCGTCAGAATATGTTTCTGTACGTGCGATATCTGCTCCGCCGAGACGGCCGCCGCAGCTCGCCTTGATTCCGAGTACGCCAGACTTCATTGTTCTGTTCATGCAGGACTTCATAGCTCTGCGGAACGAAACACGCTGCTCAAGCTGCTGTGCGATATTTTCAGCAACAAGCTGAGCATCTCTGTCGGGTCTCTTGATCTCTTTGATGTCGAGGAGGACTTTCTTACCAGTCATTTTCTCGATTTCTTTTCTTGTAGTCTCTATTTCTGTTCCGCCCTTGCCGATTATGACTCCGGGTTTAGCAGCATATACAGCTACTCTTACTCTGTCAGATGTTCTTTCGACCTCAATCTTTGAAACACCGGCAGCGAGTAATTTCTTCTTCAGAAATTTTCTGATGTTGTAATCTTCTACCAGAAGGTCAGAGAAATTGTCTTCAGCGTACCATCTTGAATCCCAATCTTTGATAACGCCGACTCTCAGACCATGAGGATTAACTTTCTGTCCCATAAAGGCTCCTTTCGATGATCAGTTATTACTTATTATCTGCAGCTTCAGCATTTTTGGCGGCCTTCTTAGTCGCAGGCTTTGCTGTCTTTGTCTTTGCAGCTGCTGCTTTCTTAGGAGCTGCAGCCTTCTTGGCAGGTGCTGCTTTCTTGGTTTCTTTCTTTGCTTTCGCTGTGCTTACAGTCTCTTCAGTTTTCTGAGCATCAGTATCTTCGCTGACCTCTTTTGTTTTGCCTGCAGCGCCCTTTTCATCAAGAATGATCGTAAGATGGCATTCTCTCTTTAAGATGCGATAAGCTCTGCCCTGCGCACGAGGCTGAATTCTCTTCATGATCGGGCCGTTGTCTGCATAACACTCAGCAACAAAAAGATTAGCCGCGTTCATTCCGTTATTATTCTCTGCATTGGCAACAGCTGATTTCAGCAGTTTGTATATAACATCTGAAGCATATCTTGGGCTGTACTCAAGTAAAGCTTCCGCCGCCTCGACATCCTTGCCTCTGATAGCATCCATTACGAAACAAGCCTTCTGTACCGGGATCCTTGCATATACAAGCTTTGCAAACGGTCTTCCGTCCTTCTGCCCGTTTCTCTCTCTTTTGATTTGAGATCTATGTCCGTTAGCCATAGATACATACTCCTTTCAGTCTGATTGAAGTCCTTTCGTGTTAATTAATTGGACTTCTCATCCTTGTTATTGCCGTTGTGTCCACGGAATGTTCTTGTCTGAACGAACTCACCGAGCTTATGTCCGACCATGTCTTCGGTAACGTACACCGGAACATGTTTTCTTCCGTCGTGCACTGCAATTGTATGACCTACGAAAGACGGAAATATTGTGGAACGGCGTGACCAGGTCTTAATGACCTGTTTGTTATCAGATGCATTCATAGCATCGATTTTCTTCAACAGACTTTCATCTGCAAAGGGTCCTTTTTTAATTGATCTTGCCATGGTTTCCTCTCCTTATTATTTTGCGGACTTAGCGTTTCTTCTTCTGACAATCAGCTTATCGGAAGCTTTCTTCCTGCGTGTCTTATAACCCAAAGCAGGTTTGCCCCAAGGAGTGCATGGACCTGGACGACCTATAGGTGCCTTACCTTCACCACCACCATGAGGGTGATCGTTAGGGTTCATGACGGAACCACGGACTGTAGGACGTATTCCCTGATGACGGATACGACCAGCCTTGCCATAATTGATAAGGTTGTGATCGATGTTGCCTACGATACCGATAGTAGCTCTGCATGCAAGCGGAACCATTCTCATTTCACCGGACGGAAGACGGAGTGTTGCATATCCGTTCTCTTTGGCCATCAGCTGTGCGCCATTTCCTGCGCTTCTTGCGAGCTGGCCACCCTTGCCGGGATAAAGCTCTATGTTGTGTAACATTTCACCTACAGGGATCTGTGAGATCGGAAGGCAGTTGCCGATTTTAATCTCGGCATTAGCGCCGTTCATGACCTTCATGCCATCAGTGAGTCCTGAGGGAGCGAGGATGTAACTCTTCTCTCCGTCTTCATAGCAGATGAGTGCTATGTTAGCCGAACGGTTAGGATCATATTCGATTCCTATTACTGTAGCTGAAACTCCATCTTTAAGTCTTCTGAAGTCTACCTGTCTGAGCTTCTGTCTGTTGCCGCCGCCCTGATGTCTGACGGTGATCTTGCCCTGATTGTTACGTCCGGCATTCTTCTTGAGAGATGAGACCAGTGATTTCTCAGGAGTGGTCTTTGTGATCTCAGCGAAGTCGGAGCCTGTCATATTACGTCTGGAAGGCGTATATGCAGTATACTTCTTGATTCCCATTGTATTTCTCCTTTTCTTTATCACGTGCTGATTATTAACTGCTGCCGACGGAGGGATTTCCGTGTGCACGTTTAGTTGTAAGGCAGCAGCCTGATCCGCTTATTGCCGGATCATAGTCCAGCAAACAGCTCTATATCTTTGCTATCCGCAGACAGAGTGACGATTGCCTTTTTTCTCTTGGCTGTATATCCTATCGTCGTTCCTCTTCTCTTCTTCTTAGCTCTGCAGTTCATTGTGTTCACGCTGACTACCTTTGCGTTTTCGAACATTTTCTCAACTGCATTCTTTATCTGAAGCTTATCAGCATCGGGATTTACATAAAATGTGTACTTCTTCTCTCCGATGAGGGACATGCTCTTCTCTGTTACTACTGGTTTAAGGATAATGTCGTAATATTCGAGTGCTGCCATTATGCGTACACCTCCTCGATCTTAGCGACTGCGTCTTTTGTGATGACCAGTGTCTTAGCGTTAACTACGTCATATACGTTAAGCTCACTTGTCTGAGCAGTCTTTACTGCAGGGATGTTGCGTGCTGAACAAACTACGTTCTTGTCGTTATCCCCGAGAACAAACAGAGCTTTTCCGGAAATCTTGAGGTTCTCAAGAACCTTTGCAAAATCCTTTGTTTTGATATCATCGAGCTTGAGATCATCAAGTACGATCAGCTTGTTCTCATTTACGCTGTCTGTGAGTGCGGACTGAAGCGCCGCTCTCTTCTCTTTCTTATTCATCTTGAATGAATAATCACGCGGAGTAGGTGCGAATACTGTGCCGCCGCCTGTCCACTGGGGTGATCTTGTTGATCCCTGTCTTGCGTGTCCAGTGCCCTTCTGGCGCCACGGCTTCCTGCCGCCGCCTGAAACTTCTGAACGTGTCTTTGCTTTCTGTGTGCCCTGGCGTCTGTCAGCAAGAAACTGAACAACTGCCATGTGAACGAGATGCTCGTTTACAGTGACACCGAAGACCGCATCGTTCAAGTCGATCTTTCCGACTTCTTTGCCTTCCATATTATAAACAGATACGTTTGCCATCTGAATGGTCCTCCTTTCATCCTGTTCGAGCTATCAGACTTCTACCTTAGTGGTTTCTTTGATCGTTACAAGTCCCTTCTTGGGTCCGGGAATTGCTCCCCTTACAAGAATAAGGTTCTTGTCTGCATCAACGCGCACGATCTCAAGATTGCACACTGTCACCTGCTCGGTACCTACATGTCCGGGCATGCACTTGCCTTTGAATACACGGCTGGGTGTTGAGGATGAGTTGTTTGAACCCTGATGGCGATGGAATTTGGAACCGTGACCCATAGGTCCGCGGTGCTGACCTTTCTGTATTGCAGAAAGGAATCCTTTTCCTTTGCTGATTGCGGTAGCGTCGATCTTGTCGCCTTCTGCAAAGATGTCAGCTTTGATTTCCTGTCCGGGTTTGTACTCGGCTGAATTCTCAAAGCGGAACTCGCGAAGGTACTTCTTGGAGTCCGTGCCGGCCTTTTTGAAAGTGCCCTGCTGAGCCTTTACGACTCCATGCTCGTGGATGACTTCCTTTTTACCGTTCTTATCGACTACTGTGATTCTGTCCTTCTTATCGGCAAAACCGACCTGGACTGATTCGTAGCCGTCGTTCTCGTTTGTTTTGACCTGTGTTACAACGCAGGGGCCTGCCTCAAGTACAGTTACGGGAATAAGTTCGCCGTCTTCCTTGAAGATCTGCGTCATACCGATCTTTGTTGCAAGTATAGCTTTCTTCATTCTTCTGCCTCTTTCTGTCCCGATTATTGTACGGGACGAATTTCTACAGCGGACATCGGCTCGCAGCTCTCAGAGCTTTGCTCCCGGTTTTATCATGCAGTCTGCTGTCTGACTGCTCTCATTTCACCGTGCTTCTCGCTTTTCCTCTCCGCAGGGGAGGGATGTCATACTAGTAGAGGTTTTGTTACTGCTCAGGCTTTAGTCTTCATCTTAATGTCGATGTAGACGCCGGCCGGCATTTCCAGTCTCTGCAGAGCTTCGACTGTCTTCGGTGTAGGATTGATAACATCGATGAGTCTCTTGTGTGTTCTCTGCTCGAACTGCTCACGGCTGTCCTTGTACTTATGAACAGCACGAAGGATCGTTACTACTTCCTTCTTTGTAGGGAGCGGAACAGGTCCGCTGACCTCAGAGCCGTTCTTCCTGACAGTCTCGATGATCTTCCTGGAAGACGCGTCTACCAGTTCATGGTCATACGCCTTCAGTGTGATTCTCATTACCTGATTTGCCATAAAAAAAGTCCCTCCTTTTCGCACTTTTTAAGCAAGCACGACAAGCAGTGACTGTACACTCTCCCGTGCGTGTCATAAGACATCACACGTCGTTTCTGCAATTGCAGACCTTTTGGTACAGTGACTTGCCGTCAGATTATTGAGGCGGAACCGGATGTTTCCGGTTCACTCCAGACATTCGCTCCACGGAATAACCTGTCATCCTGCGGGTGACAGCAACCTCTCGCTTCACAGCTATCATGTCACAGCGAAAATTAGTATACACAAGCAAACTCGCGCTTGCAAGTGGTTTTTTGTTTCGGTTTGAATTAAATTGTACTTTTTTTAGTACAATTACATCGTGAAGGGACGTCAAGATCATATTACATGATATTTTCCGCTTTGCATGGTACTTCCAGGCTGAATTTCATCTATTCTGACTTGTTTGGAGAGATTTGGATGAGGCCGCAGTTCTGTGGCGGAGGGTTGAATTACCCGGGGAACAAGCTAATCTCCGAAAAGTGCAGGTAATCCAGGCCAGGATAGCGGCCCTGAAGGGCCGAAATACCCGGGGAAACAAGCTAATCTCCTAAAAGTGCAGGTAATCCAGGCCCAAATAGCAGCCTTGAAGGGCCGAATCACCCGGGGAACAAGCTAATCTCCGAAAAGTGCAGGTAATATACCCCGCAGGCATGTGGCAGCCTGTCATTTCATTACATTTTGCTTACAGCTTCGAAGTCCTCAGTTATCTTCTTCCCGGGCGCCGGAGTGACAAGTGATACTACAACAT
>JAQWCI010000082.1 GCA_028706005.1 Lachnospiraceae bacterium | reverse complement strand
GGCATTATGGAGTAATTACCCGGAAACCGTAAATTATATACCATTCTTCAGATACTTAAAGAATACAATAATAATAACGGCATTAAGTACAATAGGGGCATTGCTTTCAACCCCGCCTGTCGCCTACGGGTTTGCAAAACTTAAGTGGCCCGGAAGACAATTTGCATTCTTTGTTGTGCTTTCTACAATGATGCTTCCTTATCAGGTTGAAGTTATTCCTTTGTATATTCTATATAGAAAAATTGGATGGCTCAATACATTTCTCCCACTTATTGTTCCGAACTTTTTCAGTGGAGCAATGTATATTTTCCTGATGAGACAGTTCATGCTGGGGATACCAAATGAGTTGTCGGATGCAGCGTTGGTAGATGGAGCAAATCATTTTCAGATAATGACTAAAATCATGGTTCCACTATGTAAACCTGTCATGGCAGCAGTTGCATTATTTTCGATTATGGGTAACTGGACGGACTTCTTTGCACCATTAGTATTTCTGACAAGTGAAAGTAAATATACATTGTCACTTGGCCTTCAGATGTTCAGCAGCAGATATCAGACACAATGGAATTATCTTATGGCAGCCTGCACAATGTTCACGATACCACCACTCATTTTGTTCTTCTTTACACAAAGCTATTTTTTGAGCGGAATTTCATTTACAGGAGTTAAGGAATAAAAACTATGACTATTGTCAGAGAAAAAGAAATTGTAACCGGATTGCGAGACCTCGGTATAAGTTCAGCAAGCACGATCCTTGTTCATAGCGCAATGTCAAGTTTTGGACATGTTGAAGGCGGAGCAAATGCTGTTATCAGGGCATTGCTTGATACTGTGCCTGATGGTAACGTAATCGTTCCGACATTAACCGGTGCTGCAAGCGATGGACCGGAAAATCCCCCTGTGTTTGATGTGCGCAGCACACCTTGCTGGACAGGAATAGTTCCTGAAACATTCAGAAAGAGAAAAGACGCATTGAGATCACTTCATCCGACACATTCTGTTTCTGCTATTGGCTGTGATGCGGCCTGTATCACGGGTGATCATGCAAACAGTATTACCCCCTGCGATGAGCACAGCCCTTATTATATCAATGCATTAATGAAGGGATACATTGTGCTGATCGGTGTAGATTTTGAAAGCAATACTACTGTTCATTGCTGCGAAGAACTGGCTGAGGTGCCCTATCATTTGCAAAAAGTCAAAACTAATATGACCATAACAGGGTATGATGGGAAATCAAAGAAAATATCAAATTATTTGCATGATTGGAGCAAACCGATGACGGATTTCAATTTGCTCGTACCTGTTGTGCAAGAGCATAATGGAATCAGAAAGGGACAGATAGGCGACAGTACAGTACTCGTGATAGACGCGGAAATAATGATTTCTGAATGTGTGAAAGTTCTAAAGCAACATCCATTGTTTATGCTGGTAAATTACTAAACATATCTGTGTAGAGACAATCAGAGAGCTCAGGTATTGGAGTGAGTTTGAAAGCAAACTATTTCTACTTTCAAACTACGAGGTTGATGCTGCGCATAACCTCGAGCTATTAGGTGCAAAAACAGGCGCAGCATGAGGCTAATGATGAATAAAAACACTATATTCGATCAACTGGAACATGGATTGATTGTGTCATGCCAGGCGCTGGAAGGAGAGGTTTTGTATTCCAGCGAAGGAAACATTATGCCTAAAATGGCTCAGGCTGCATGTATAGGAGGAGCGGCAGGCATTCGTGCTAATACGGTAAGAGATATCATACAGATAAAACAGGCCGTGGAGTTGCCGATCATAGGAATAATCAAGAAATCCTATCCTGGAACAACCCTGTATATAACTGTGACCATGCGCGAGGTAGATGAACTGGTAAAATGTGGCACCGATATTATTGCTGTGCAGGGAACAGAGGGACTAAGACCAGACGGTAAAGGCGCAGCAGCCTTTATTGCTGAAATAAGAAAGAAATATCCTGATCAGGCCATAATGGCAGACATTGCAACTGTTGATGAAGCAATCAGTTGTTCAGAAGCGGGAGCGGATTTTGTTGGAAGTACGATGCGTGGTTACACCGAAAAGACAAGGGGTATTTCCGGATTTGACAGTAATTTCATAAGAGAACTTTCAAATGGGTGCTCCGCAAAAGTAATTGCGGAGGGTCACATTCATTATCCGGAAGAAGCTGTGGCAGCATTGAAAGCGGGGGCATATGCAATAGTAGTTGGTGGAGCAATTACGAGACCTGCTGAAATTACTGAACGATTTGTTTCTTCAATCAATGACTGCACAGAAGAGAAGTAAAGTCAGAGTGGAGGCGGGAATGACAAGAGTATTATATGTACCTCTGGATGATCGGGACTGCAATTATGAATTCCCATACAAGCTAAGCAGGATGACTGATGACATAGAATTGTTGCGACCTCCGTTTGAATGGGTCGGTTATCTTAAGGAGCCAGGAAAAGTTGACAGGATATGGAAATGGTTATTTGAAAATGCGGGAAGTGCAGATTATGCCATATTGTCAGTGGATATGTTGGTATATGGAAATATTATTGGCTCCAGAATTAATCAACTTGGCATTGAAGAAGCCCTGGAGCGGACGGACAGATTTGTAAAACTAAAGTCAATGAATCCGAATCTGCATATACATGCGTTTAACCTCGTGGCAAGAGTTGCTGCATATAATGATTCTCATGAGGATCCTGATTACTGGGAAGATTATGGTGAGGCTATCTGGAGATATACTTATCTGGAGGATAAACAAGCACAGGAGGCATGTGACGAAGGCGAATTGGCAGAGCTTCAACAGCTGATACCAAAAATACCCAGGGCTTTTCTGGATGATTTCCTGCACAGAAGATCAACTGACAGGGCAGTGAATCTGGAATGTGTTGATCTTGTAAAGAAAGGTGTTTTTGATATACTGACTGTTCCTAAGGATGATACTGCCGAATATGGGTATGCCGCTATGGACCAGGCGGCTATCAGTAGAAAAGTATCAGAACTGTCATTACAAAACAAGGTTTATGTTTATCCGGGAGCTGATGAGGTCGGATGTGTTTTGCTTGCCAGAGTCTTTAATCTGATAAAGCAGTACACGCCGGTCATCTATGTCAGGTACGCCTCAGTGAATGGGGCAGGGGTTATCCCAAGATATGAAGACAGGCCGTTGGGAGAAAGTATAAAGTGGCAGGTTACATCGGCCGGAGGAATAGTGACAGAAGTTCCTGAGAATTCATCATGTCTGCTGGCTGTTAATGTCAGTGGAACGGGTCAAATGGAATGTGATGATCAGGATCAGAGAACCGTGGGATTCAAGAACAACACAAATTCAGAGGAATTACTGAGGTACGTGGAGTATTATTGCCGCACGTATGAAAGACCGATAGGAATTTCTGATGACATGTTTTCAAATGGCTGCGATAATGAGTTTATGGAAAACGCCAGGTGTCATGGTGTTTTTGATAAGATTACTGCCCTTGGTGGATGGAATACTGCTGAGAACACAAACGGTGTAGTGATCTCTCAGATTATAATTGCTGCTTATTATCACAATTATGAGAATATGCCGGCCGAGAAACATGAATCTGATACCTTCCTGTTGCGATCAATTTGTTCGGACTGGTTCTGTCAGGCAAATATTCTGAGAACATATGTAAAGCTAAGTGTGGAGCGTGGTGTAAATCCGTATTTCCTTAAAGAGAATGTAGAGTTTGCAAGGCAGTTTTTCAGTGATGGCATTCGCGAAATGCTTCGGTCAAAACTTGATAATTCATTAAAAGGGGAATGTACTCAATTGATAAATGTGCGTTTTAACTGGGATGGTGCTTTTTATTTCGCAATAGATGTTTCATTAGGTGCAGATGGCGGGAATATGTTGTAGATCACAGATTATTTTTATTGGGTATTTGTTTTGAAGGAGCAAGAAGAACATATGGCAGAAAGAAAATCTATTATTCCATTGATTGAGGCTTGCTATGATAATTTCACTCAGTCAGAAAAGAGCATTGCGGATTTCTTTATAAATAATAAACAGGATGGTGATTTTTCCATCAAGTCAGTCTCAGAGAGATTATTCCTGTCAGAAGCTTCCTTATCCAGGTTTGCCAAAAAGTGCGGCTTAAGTGGGTACAGGGAGCTTGTTTATCAGTACAGGTATTCTCTGGAAGAAAGCAAACATATAGTTTCCAAAAGCACAAAGACAGTTATGGATTTTTACTGGGAATTACTTAATAAGACTTACAATCTGATGGATGAGCGCCAGATAGAGAGAATTGTAAGATGTTTTGATAAATATAAACGTGTAGTTGTCGCTGGAATAGGCAACTCAGGACTTGTGGCGAGTGAAATGGAAAGCCGCTTTATGCGTGTTGGTGTCGACATTGATTCATTGACTGAAACTGACAGAATAAGGATGCAGACAATATTTCTCGATGAAAGCAGTCTTGTTTTTGGACTCAGTGTGAGCGGAAAGACTGAGGCAGTATTGTTTCTTCTGCGCGAGGCACACAAAAGGAACGCAAAGACCGTTCTTATTACAACGCGTGACAGAAAAGAATATCATGATTTTTGCGATGAAATCGTATTATCTGCTTATACTAATCAACTTGAGGCGGGAAATATTGTATCGCCACAGCTCCCTTTGTTATTGATGACAGATGTAATATACAACGAATATCTATGCCAGAATCAGAATGAAAAGGCGGCTTTTCACGATGACACATTACGTGTTCTCCACGACAATGATGACTCGGAAATGCTGTAGAGAAAGGACATCAATGGGCGCACAATCAAATAAACTATATATTGGTGTTGATCTTGGTGGAACTTTTGTGAAAATTGGAATTGTCGATCAAACGGGAAGAATTCTGCATAAATTTGGATATCCAGTAAATCTTGACGATTACAGAACATCAATACTGACGACTGCCATCGAATCCGTAAGGACTGTGTTTGAATCGAATGAGTTTAAATTTATTGTTGGTGATCACAAAATAGAAGGAATTGGGGTGTCTGCAACAGGACAGATAGATTCAGACACAGGGATAGTAATTGGCGCTGCGGGTCACATACCAGGTTATCAGGGAAGCCATATTAAGGACAGAATGCAGGAAGCGTTCCATGTGAAGGTCACAGTAGCAAATGATGCTGACTGTTCATTGCTGGGAGAGTGCGGGCATGGCGCGGCAAAAGGATGCCAAAACGTAGTCATGATGACACTTGGAACTGGCGTAGGTGGGGGAATTCTGGTGGATGGTCACCTTCTGAAAGGCGTGAGGGGAACTGCAGGAGAAATAGGGCATATCATCATTAATGATGACGGTGAAAAATGTTCTTGTGGAAACAGAGGTTGCCTGGAATACTATGCATCCGTTAAAGCTTTGGTTCACACAGTGAAGACGGCGACTAAAGAAGGAAGACTGGAATTGTCATTGTTTGCTGTTCCCGGCGGTAACAGGTCAGTAATTTACGATGTGGACGGCTTGAACGCAAAAGTGATATTTGATTGTCTCCGGTCATACAAAGATAAAACAGATATAAAAATTGAGGAACTCAGAGGCATTGTAGACAGCTGGGATAATCATATAGCGGATGGCCTGGTGAGTCTGGTTCATATATTCAATCCAGAACTTATCCTTATCGGAGGGGGCGTAAGTGAGGCTGGAGAAATATTTATTGATCCGATAAGGAGCAAAGTGCTGAGCAGAGTGATGCCCTCGTTTGCCCAAAGACTTAGGATTTCAACTGCGACACTCGGTAATGACTCAGGAATAATTGGTGCTGTAGATTATTACAAAACACGAAATTAGAAACTTATCCGCAATCAAGTCTTTCAAACACCAGACATTGAGGTTGGAATTAATTATACAAAGCAGGGTAGCATAACCTTAATGACAGTGCGTTGTCAGAGGACTGGTGCTTTGCACACGACAATTCGAAACTATCATGCCGCCTGCTAAATCAGTCATGTGATCCTGACAACAAGACAAATCAGTATTATGTAATTAACGGCCTTCTACTTCTGCCAAACGTGGGAAGGCAATCAGTCAAAACTATGCGTGAATCTTGAGTGATTCTCTGTATTCCTGCGGTGTTTGGTGCCAGTAACTCTTGAATGCATGGCGAAAACTGCTGACGTCATAGTAACCTGTGACGTCGGCTATTTCTGAAACAGTCATAGATGGAATAGCCAGCATTTCTTTTGATCTGTCCATTCGTATACGAAGTATATTGTCACCAAAACTCATTCCGGTGGTATTTTTTATGATTCGCGCAACCTGACGTTCACTGTAGTTGAAGAACGAAGCCAGGTGCGATAGAGATATTGTTGAGTAATTGTTTTGCATATATTCTATTATGAATAACGTGTTTTCATTTAGGAGTGAAGCACTGATTCCGGGAATCACTACATCTTTTTCATGTCGACGCATCAGGGTTACGAAGAACTCGGATAGAAGAGAAGCAAGCATGGTGTTTTTATAGCGACGATTTCTCTGGTTTTCTTCAAGAAGCTGACGAACGCATTTCGATATTTGAGTATCTCCACCTGTTGGAAATAGGAGATATGGAGATTTTGATGGAACATATAAGGTTTTTACAAAAAAATCATAAAGTATGTCGCTCTTTGGCAGAAGATTAAGAAAGTGTTGCTCAAATGTGCTGGCCCGCACAAGAATATTGACCATTATTGCATCATCTGAGTACGCACAGACAGCGTGATGATTATGGGGCGAAATTATAAGCACATCTCCTTCATTCAGTTCCATTCTTAAGTCACCAATATAATTTGTGAGAGTACCATTAAGTACACAAGCCAGTTCGAAAAACTCATGATCATGTAAAACTGCAGGCATATAGCGCAGATGTTGTACGGCTGTTATATCTTGTTGTACGAAGAAATATTGGTTTTCATGAAGAGCCTCGGTATATTCTATGGATGGAAGCAAATCAATGGAATTCAGAAAACGAGGGTCTTTTTCAGAGATCGTATCCCTAAAGGTCTTCATGTCAATGGCGTGATCAAGTGTCGAATATCCAGTGGTAAGGAAGAAGTCTTTGTAATTGCGTTCTGCAGGTCTCAAATCAAATAAGGAATTCATTTCAGGCCTTTCTGCCAGATGTGCAAATCTGTACTGTTTATTCACTGTGAATACACACAGCGGGTTAATTATGTCATGTAATACCAACAATAGTATAGCGCATGTTTGCACCAATGTCTGAATTTTACCCCTTATACCATGTCGCTTTTTTATCTGTTTGAGCAATAGGCCATTTGTTATATTTACGGCATGGAACAGAGGGATAAATTCTATTGCAGAATTCATCCGTAAAACTACTTAGGCAACTTGATGAGACAGGGAGGCACAAAACATGCAGAAAAAAGAATTATCTTTTTCAGAGAGATTAATCTGGGCGATGGGGCAATCAACCGGCAGACAGTTCATTACGGCTTTGGTATCAACCTACATTTTGGTGTTTCTGACAGATGCTTTTGGCATAGCAGCAGGGGCTGCCGGAATAATAATGACAGTCGCGGCTATTTGGGATGCTATTAATGATCCAATGCTTGGAAGCCTGGCAGATCGCACGAAATCCCGCTGGGGCAAATACAGACCATATCTTTTGTTTGTACCGTTTCCACTGGCAGTTGTATCAGTTCTTCTATTTGCAGCTCCGAATCTTACCGGCGCAGGAAAAGTGGCGTATGCAGCAGTTTTATATATTTGTTATGGCATGCTCGTTACTTGCATTGAGATTCCATATAGTGCAATGCTGCCTGCAATGACAAGAAATGAAATGGAGCGCAATGACACTATTTCGCTGTCTACTTTCATTGCTTCACTGATGATTCTTGTGGTCACATCTTTTACGACAAACCTTGTATCGATTTTCGGGGGAGATAATCCATCCAAAGGATATATGATTACAGTTGCAATCGGAGCAGTGCTGATGTGCATCACAAGTTGGCTTGCATTTGTAAAATGCAAAGAAAGATATACGGTTGAAAAGCAGGCCGAACCCGTCAGAACAAGCTTGAAAAAGCTGTTTTCTGTCAAAGAAATGTATCCGATGATTCTTTTCTGGTGCGTGGGTTGCATACTGTTTCAGATTGTGATGACAGCCTCTGTATATTACTGCATGTATTATCTGATGAACCCGGCATTGATTTCCACATACATGCTTGTAATTTCAATCGGAGGCATGGTGGGGGTAATGGTACTCATGCCGATTATACTGAGAGCGTTGAAAGGCAGCGTTAAAAAGGCAGTGACAATAACGCAACTGATTTGTATTGTCTGCTATGTTATA
Source organism: Lachnospiraceae bacterium (assembly GCA_028706005.1). Taxonomy (GTDB): domain Bacteria; phylum Bacillota; class Clostridia; order Lachnospirales; family Lachnospiraceae; genus CAG-791. Next base: position 2,281 of record JAQWCI010000082.1, on the reverse strand, counting down.
TGCTTCTTTATCGGTAATGTTTCACTTCCGGCATTATACATACTGACGTTTGTGGCCAGCATGTTTGCCACGATGACAAATGCTTTCAGACCGATGACAGTTGTGGGAATGACAGACTTTGTCCTCGATGAGACCGGGTCACAGTTGAATGGTACCATTTCAGCTATCGGTGGCTTTGCCTATAAATGTGGAACGGCTATTTCAAGTGCGGTTCTGGCTGGCGTTCTTGCTGTTACAGGTTATGTAGCAGGTGCAATCGGACAGGAACCGTCTGCAGTACTTGTGGGGATAAACAGTGTACGCTTCCTTATACCTGCCGGTGCGACAATACTGTATATCATCTTTATCCAGTTCTATCCTGAGAAGAAGATCATGGAGAGCCTTGCGGCCAAGAGAACGACAGAGGATTAATGCTGATGCAGACATTCAGAAATTGTAATAACCCGATTTTGCCAATTGACATACATGTCCCAGACAGTGAGGGACATGTTATGCCTGACGGCAGACTATACATCTACGGAAGTTTTGACAACAGAGATGATGTATTTTGTAGCGAAGAATACCATGTAGTATCCACTGCTGACTTGGTGGATTGGTCTATATTTGATAAAGCACTTGACGGTAATGATATTCCCTGGTTGAATGAGCCGTCTGCACCGCATTATCCCGGAATTGACTGGAGCAATCCGACGCCATTTATCCAGAAGATGATAGAGCGCGACAGGAAAAACGGGATAGATATAAAAAAGAAATTCGAGGAAGAAGCAAGGAAGAGTACGAGAGCACCAAAACTCTTGTTTGCACCCGACTGCATATTTAGCAAGGGAAGATATTACCTGTACTTCTGTGGCGCTGATGATTCGGAGGGAGTTGCAGTATCTGATGATCCACAGGGACCGTTCACAGAGCCTGTTCAATTGCCGTGCGGTGGAATAGATCCGGCGGTGTTTATTGATGATGACGGACAGGCATATTATTACTGGGGCCAATTATTCTCCCATGGCGTTAAGCTTAATTCTGATATGTGTTCATTTGACCGGTCAGAAATCAGAGATAATCTCATTACGGAAGAGGAACACTATTTTCATGAAGGATCGTCGATGAGAAAAATCGGCGGCAAATACTATTATGTATATGCGTGTATTACATATGGAAAGCCAACATCGCTTGGCTATGCCATGTCAGATTCGCCAATGGGATCATTTCAGTATAAAGGAGTAATCTTCAATAACGAAGCCTGTGATCCTGCAAGCTGGAATAATCATGGCTCAATTGAGTACTTCAATGGCCAGTGGTATGTTTTGTATCACCGCGCAAGCGGCGGTGTTCAGCAACACAGGAGACTGTGCATGGAAAAGATTGAGATCCTTTCCGATGGATCGATTCCGGAGGTTAAGATGACTTCACAGGGCGTTGGGAAACCTTTCGTCAGGGACGATGTCATAATGGGATATCAGGTATGTGAAGTACATGGAGGATGCTTTGTAGAACGTGATACAAGCGGAACGGTTTATAAAGAGTATCTTGGCAATATCATAGAGGGATGTTCGGCTGTGTTCAGATATATTTCGCATACTGCTGAAAGACCACTTTTGGGAATTAGAATCACTGGAGCCGGAAGTGGAACAATAATTGTTTATCTCACATGTTTTGATGGGAATCAACTGAATGCAAAAGAGCTGAGAGTTGTGGAAGTGGGAGAATTCAGCATAAGGGATGGAAATGGAACGCTTATGTTTCCGGATTTTGAATTCGGAGAGTACGAGTTGACGCTGAAGTTCATCAATTCTGAGGGCATGATGATTGATCAAATTGAATTATACTGATGAAGCAAAGGGAAAAGGCATGACAGAGCAGAGTCACTTTTCGTGGATTACCAATAAAACTGATAAGCCTTTTATGGCAAGAAAAAGCTTCCTGTTGGATTCAGTGCCGGAGAAGGCAATTGCTCTGGTGTGCGGACTGGGGCAGTTCAATTTCTATGTGAACGGTCATCCGGCAAGTGACCATGTGCTGGATCCTTCATGGAGCGACTATAAGAAACTGGTATATTATGTCGAATTTGACATCACATCGCTCCTGGTACAGGGAGAAAACATTCTGGCAGCAGAGGTCGGTAATGGTTGGTATATCTGTGACCAACAGAATGGCTATTTCTTTCATTTCCCGGAATTCATGCCGCCTGATCCTAATCCCTATAAGGCATTTGGCAAAGAACTTGTTTTGGCTGTACATGCGGAAATCACAACTCGTGATGGTGGAGAGACAATAATTGATACTG
>JAQWCI010000081.1 GCA_028706005.1 Lachnospiraceae bacterium | reverse complement strand
CGATGCCTTTGTTACCCAGAATTTTGCGTTCCTGGGAAGTATCTCATCCCACGGCAGCGCGTACGTCCCGTTGAAAAGTTAATCCCAGTTCTGAGCCTTGAACGATCCCACTTTATAAAGCACACGTTCCGCTGAGCGAAGTCCTATATTGGCGCGCGCAATCGCCTCCTCGTCACCTGTGAATGTGACTCGCCCATCGCTCACCTCGCTTATTTCATATCCAAGATCATATATTTCATTCTTAACAACGCTCTCCATTCCGAAATGGCAGGGAGCTATCAATTCGAACTGCTGCATACTGCATGCACCTCATTATTCTAATGTAGGAAAAGTCTATTGATTATGATATCATGATGAGCGTGTCAAAACTATTTTTTCAAAAAGTTTTTCGATAATCAAAATTCTATGATTGACATAAAGAAAACCCTTCGTTATAATAACCTTTGCGTCACAGGATATGAGCCTTTTATCTGGTATGTCCTGCCGGGGTGTGGCTCAGTTGGTAGAGCGCCTGGTTTGGGACCAGGATGTCGCAGGTTCGAATCCTGTCACTCCGATAAGATGATGTTCGCAGGTGATGCGGCGAGCTCATCGATTGTAGTTTGACAATATGTTTTAAGATATCGGATTAATATCTGCGGGTGTAGTTCAATGGTAGAACACTAGCCTTCCAAGCTAGATACGTGGGTTCGATTCCCATCACCCGCTTTTGTGTGTCCGTAGCTCAGCTGGATAGAGCACCGGCCTTCTAAGCCGGTTGTCGGGGGTTCGAATCCCCCCGGGCATATTTGCACTTGCCCGTTCGGGCATCTGCAGGATTTTGGTTCCGTAATATGGTGGGTATGGCGCAGTCGGTTAGCGCGCCAGATTGTGGATCTGGAGATCCTCGGTTCGAGTCCGAGTACCCACCCTTCCTTATCCAGATAAATCCTGATGCCATTTCTGACAGGTCATTGGGCTATCGCCAAGCGGTAAGGCACAGGACTTTGACTCCTGGATTCACGAGTTCGAATCTCGTTAGCCCAGTTTACGGGACATTAGCTCAGTCGGTAGAGCACTTGACTTTTAATCAAGTTGTCGCGGGTTCGATTCCCGCATGTCTCATTAAATTCTTCAGACCGCCCGATCCGGTAACGATCCGGCGGTTTTTGTTTTTAGAACATCTCTCATACTCTCACGCGGTCATGGCGGAATTGGTAGACGCGCTGGATTTAGGTTCCAGTGGGAGACCATGCAGGTTCGAGTCCTGTTGACCGCAGTTCATTAATTGCCTCACTTCAAATAAACTGTCCATTGAACCCATATCATACGAAATGCTAGAATACTCCAAGTGTTAGTAATGTGACAAAGAACAGTCGCATAAGCAAATAACGCTCAGTATTGGAGGAAAAAGCAATGGCAAGTATCGCACATGCAGCCGAGAGGAAAACTCTTGAAGTCGTTCTCGACGCAGCACTCAAAAGTCTTAATGGTAAGGATCGCGACAAGAACATGCTCAAGCTTGTAAACCTTGTTGCTAAATACAACGGAAGCACATGGCGTCCGGAAGCTTATGAAAATCTGCGAGGTGTCTTTGAAAACCCCAACAGCAAATACCACGAATATGCAAACTACATTCTCGACAACACCGACCCCAAGCTTCTCAAGATGGCACTTCTGAACCTTGGTTTTGAAGCCGGTTTCTGCGGATTCAAGGAAGTTGCAAAGAATTCAGAGAAATACGGTGTAAGCATTCCCTGGGTAATCCTTATGGATCCCACATCAGCCTGCAACCTTCACTGCACAGGATGCTGGGCTGCTGAATATGGTCACACCAAAGCTCTCACATACGAACAACTTGACAGTGTTATCACTCAGGGCGAGGCTCTTGGTATCCACGCATGGGTCATGACAGGCGGTGAGCCTACTACACGTAAGGCAGATATTTTCAAGCTTGCTGAGAAACATAATACATCCGCTTTCATGCTCTTCACTAACGGCACTCTTATTGATGACCAGTTCGCTGAGGATATGCTCCGCGTAGGCAACGTTGTTCCCTCTATCTCCGTTGAAGGTTTTGCGGACGCAAACGACGGACGTCGCGGCAACGGATGTTTTGACAAAGTAATGCATGCATTCGATGTATTGAAGGCTCATAAGTGTCTGTATGGCACTTCGATCTGCTACACAAGCGCAAACTATAAGACCGTAACAAGCGACGAGTTCATAAAGATGCTGATCGGTAAGGGAGTAACATTCAGCTGGTACTTCCACTATATGCCGGTAGGAAATGCCGCATCTCCTGATCTGCTCCTCAATCCCGAGCAGCGTGAGTATATGTATCACCGCATTCGTGAGATTCGTGGCTATGACACAGGTCTTCCGTTCTTCTGCATCGACTTCCAGAATGATGGTGAATTCGTTCATGGATGCATTGCGGGAGGCAAATACTATTGCCACATCAACCCCAACGGTGATGTCGAGCCCTGCGTGTTCATTCATTACAGCCAGGCCAACATCAAGGACAAGAGCCTTATCGAATGTCTGCAGCAGCCTCTGTTCAAAGCATACCAGGCCGGACAGCCTTTCAACGATAACCTTCTTCAGCCCTGCCCGATGCTTGAGAACCCTGAGAAACTGCGCGGTATCATTGAGGAGACACACGCTCCTTCGACCGACATGGAATCTCCTGAGACTGTCGAGCACCTTACAGGCAAGTGCGACGCTTATGCAAAGGCATGGGCTCCCACAGCCAAGAAACTCTGGGACGCAGGCCATATAAGAGTTGACTGACATAAATGCAAAAAGATCCCCGGCGGTTTCAATACGAAACTTCCGGGGATTTTTATATGCATATTTTATTTTTGCGAAATGTCTCTTATTGTTTTGCCCGGGTACACCGAGCCCTCTACTATGATCTGCTTAACCAGAGTGGTCTTGGGATGCTCTATCTGATCTATAAGCTCTGTTGCAGCCATGTTGCCCATCTTCTCAGTATCCTGACGGATCGTCGTGAGCTGAGGCTCAATATGACGGGCAATCCTTATTCCATCATATCCGGCTATCGAAATATCATCAGGGATTGAAAGTCCTCTGTTATTAATTGCGTTTATGCCACCGAATGCTGAGAAATCATCGGGATACAGGATGCACGTCGGCGGGTTTGAAAGATCAAGGAGTTCATCCGTCTTCTTCTGCGTCTCATCAGTACTTCTGTAAGGTGCTTCTTTCACATACTCATCCGGGATCACCAGCCCGAGCTCATCGGCAGTTTTGAAAAAGCTTGATACACGACTGTGCGTAACAGCTGATTCCGCGCCATGAATATAAGCTATCTTGCGGTGTCCCTTGTTGTACGCATACTGCAGCAGATCACGCATCCCCGTCACGTTATCTGAAAGCACTGCCGTGCGGTTATTGAACATGTGGTCGATCGTGACTACAGGTATATCGCTTCGAACAAGCTCTATTACTTCAGGATCATAGAAGTTCACGCAGGCTATGCACACACCGTCAAAACCTCTGTACCGTGTATGTGCCAGATAACTCATACGGTTAGGCCTTGTCTTATTGCTGTTTATGAAAGTGATATCGTATCCTTTTGCCTCTGCCGCCCTCTTGAAACTATCAAGTATATTAGAGAAAAAGTCATGTGTCAGGCCGCTCATTGCATCATCAACAAAGAGCATACCTATGCTGTATGTGCGGTTAGTCTTCAGCGCTTTGGCCGCTGAATTGGGGTAATACCCAAGACTTTCAGACACCTTCTTGATATATTCTTTTGTCTCTACACTGATATCATTGTGATTATTCAGTGCCTTACTTACTGTCGCGATTGAAACACCGCAGGCAGCTGAAATATCCTTTAGTGATACCATTGCTTCCTCCATGCACTTTTAAATTGCGAATATGTCCATCCGCTTAATCGTTTTCGTCTTCTAGAATATACCAAATTCTTCGTAATTGCAAGTAAGACGCACACTCATCACGTGTTTTTGAACAAACTACACAACTTATTGTTCTGAATACTGTACAATATGTTCTATATATGCGTGCCTGTCTGACATGTATTTGTAAAGGAACAAAAGATCAGTGTTGCTTTTTCGAAATCCTCATGTGTATAATTATTGATAGCTCAAGCTGTTTCATAGCTTAAACGTTTTCACTGGTCAACCGGAAGTGCCGCCGGGGCAGGCAGCAGGTGCGGATGGATCACATCTATGCAAAGGAGATATCTGGTATGAAATTCGGTTTTTTCGACGACAAGAATCAGGAGTATGTCATCACAACGCCAAGAACACCTTTGCCGTGGATCAACTACCTCGGCAACAAGGACTTCTTCAGTTTGATTTCCAACACGATGGGGGGCTATTCATTCTATAAAGATGCAAAGCTTCTCCGAATCACCCGCTATCGCTATAATAACGTTCCTTATGACAATAATGGCAAATATTTCTACATTCAGGACGGCAACACAATCTGGAACCCGGCATGGCAACCCACACGCACCGAACTTGACTCATATGAATGCAGGCACGGTCTGGGTTACAGCAGGTTCACCGGATCCAAAAACAGAATTAAGTCTTCTGTTCTCAGCTTTGTTCCACTGAACGATACCTGCCAGATAGATCAGGTGAAGCTCAGCAACGAAAGTGATTCCGTCAAAACTATCAAGCTCTATTCCTATGTTGAATGGTGCCTCTGGAACGCTTCAGATGACTGTGAGAACTTCCAGCGCAATCTCTCTACCGGCGAGGTCGAGATAGAAGGATCCACTATTTATCACAAGACCGAATACCGCGAGCGCCGCAATCATTATGCTGTCCGTTCCGTAAATACAAAGATAGACGGATATGATACGATTCGTTCCGAATTCATCGGAATGTACAATGGAGCTGACGCTCCTCAGGCTATACTCGATGGTGGCTGCAAAGGTTCAGTTGCAAGCGGCTGGTCTCCTGTTGCCGCGCAGCAGATAAATGTCACTCTGAATCCCGGCGAAACAAAGTCATTTGTTTTCGTTCTCGGTTATATTGAGAACCCCGAGAGCGAAAAGTGGGAAAATGGAACATCTCCACGCGACGGCATAATCAACAAAGATCGTGCTCATGCCATGCTGGTCAGATACAAAACTGACGCACAGGCAGACGCTGCTTTTGAAGAACTGCATACTTACTGGAGGAATCTGCTCACTAGGTTCTCTCTCACATCAGGCAATGATAAAGTCAATCGCATGGTCAACATCTGGAACCAGTATCAGTGCATGATCACGTTCAATATGAGCCGTTCCGCTTCGTATTACGAATCCGGTGTCGGTCGCGGCATGGGCTTCCGTGACTCATGTCAGGATCTTCTCGGCTTTGTTCACCTCATTCCCGAAAGAGCAAGAGAAAGGATCATTGACATAGCATCTACCCAGTTTCAGGATGGCTCTGCTTATCATCAATACCAGCCTCTCACAAAAAAGGGCAATGCAGGCATTGGTTCCGGCTTCAATGACGACCCGCTCTGGCTCATTGCAGCTGTGTCCGCTTATACACGTGAGACCGGAGACTATTCTATCCTCAATGAATCTGTCCCCTATGATTCAGATGCTTCCACTGCAACATCGCTCATGGAGCACCTGCGCAGGTCTCTGAATTATACGATCAATCATAAGGGTCCTCACGGCCTTCCGCTCATCGGCCGCGCTGACTGGAACGACTGCCTGAATCTCAACTGCTTCTCCAGGCACCCCGGCGAATCATTCCAGACCTTCGGTCCAAGCGAAGGTCCTGTTGCCGAATCTGTTTTCATCGGAGGAATGTTCGTCAAGTATTCAGAAGAATATGCCGAACTCTGTGATATCACAGGGGATAATGCCGAGGCTTCAAGAGCCCGTGAAGAGCACGACAGAATGTACGATGCTGTCTGTACCGCCGGCTGGGATGGCGATTGGTTCGTCAGAGCTTATGATGCAAACGGCAACAAGGTCGGCTCCAATGAATGTGAAGATGGCAAGATATTCATTGAGCCTCAGGGCTTCTGTATCCTTGCAGGATGTGGCGTAAAGGAAGGTCTTGCAGATAAGGCTCTCGATTCTGTAAAAGAGCTGCTCGATACAAAGTATGGCATCTGCATACTTTGGCCCGCGTACAAAACGTATCATCTCGAGCTCGGTGAGATCAGTTCTTACCCGCCCGGATATAAAGAAAACGGTGGCATCTTCTGTCACAATAATCCGTGGGTGTCAATCGCGGAAACAGTCTGTGGTCATGGAGATCGCGCATTTGAAATCTATCAGAAGACCTGCCCGGCATACACTGAAGATATTTCAGAAATACACCGTACTGAGCCTTATGTATACTGTCAGATGGTCGCAGGCAAGGAAGCCAAATACTTCGGCGAAGGCAAGAACAGCTGGCTGACAGGTACTGCAGCCTGGACATTTACTGATATTTCACAGTATATTCTCGGCGTATATCCCACACACCATGGGCTCCAGGTAGATCCCTGCGTCCCGCACGACTTCGGCGATTTCCATATTGAAAGGACTTACCGCGGTGCTGTATATCATATTGATGTGACAAATCCCGACAAGGTAGAAAAAGGCGTTAAATCAATGACTGTTGACGGCAAAACTGTTGACGGCTGTGTGATTCCATATGATGCCGGCAAGAACGAATTCAACGTTAAGATAGTCATGGGATAAGTCCGGTAAAACAAAATAATATTTAGCTATTGTCCTTAACTATATCGATGTCGTATAATTAAGAACAGCGACAATGGTGTAAGCCATAGCCGTTACGAGTTTAAAACACCCACCTTCCCCGGGGTGTCTTAACACGAAAGGATCGGCCGTATCCCGCAAGGGATACGGCCGATCCTTATTATATCTTTTTACCATATCTGCATATATCATGCAGGCAGCAATTCCTACAGTCAGGTCGTCTGGCCACACAGACTTTCCTCCCGTGTTCAACAAATCTGTGGCAAAGATCATTACCATCCTCAGGCGGCACAATTTTTCTGAGTTCTGCTTCCACTTTGGCTGGTTCCTTCACATCGACCAGTCCTATCAGATTTGACAGCCTTATGCAATGTGTATCTGTCACTATCGCCGGCTTTCCGAAAACATCTCCCATTACAAGATTCGCACTCTTACGGCCGACACCCGGGAGCGCCAGAAGCTCATCAAAATCATCAGGTACATTCCCGTTGTATTTCTCATCAAGGATCTTCATACATGCAGAAATGTCACGGGCTTTACTGTGCCCCAGTCCGCAGGGCTTTATGATTTCCTCTATCTCTGAAACATCTGCAGCTGCAAGGTCTTTGACTGTTGGAAACTTTGCATAAAGCAAAGGTGTGGTTTTGTCGACTCTTGCGTCAGTGCACTGGGCCGCCAGTCTTACGCTTACAAGCAGCTGCCATGCCTTGTCATAGGCAAGAGTGCAGTGCGCATCAGGATACTCTTTGGCTAAACGTTGTATTACTTCTTTCGCAAGTTGTTTTTTTGTCATGGCTTTTCTGTCCTCATTTATAAATGGTATTTGAATCGTTCGTCAGCCTCTGTAAAAAAAAATCCGGAAGTCACTAAGACTTCCGGATCATTCAGTGTACGTGACAAGATTCGAACTCGCGGCCTTCTGGTCCGTAGCCAGACGCTCTATCCAGCTGAGCTACACGTACATATCTCTGCTGTCCTAATTTATACAGCAGAGACTATATTACTCAATTGACGGCCATTTGTCAAATCAGTTTTTTAAGTAATCAATCGCGCTCTACAAGAGCTGCACAGCCCATTCCGCCGCCTACGCAGAGTGTGGCAAGGCCCTTCTTCGCATCTCTCTTCTGCATTTCATAAAGCAGTGTTACAAGGATACGTGTTCCTGAGCATCCTACCGGATGTCCGAGAGCGATAGCGCCGCCGTTTACGTTAAGGATCTCCTTATTGAACCCAAGATCATGTGCAACAGCTACAGACTGTGCTGCAAAGGCTTCATTTGCCTCGATGAGATCAAGGTCATCAACACTCCACCCTGTCTTCTTCATGACCTTCCTGGTGGCTGCAACAGGGCCTATGCCCATGATGCGTGGCTCGACACCTGCGAGTTCGCCGCCAATCCATGTTGCCATAGGTGTAATTCCGAGTTCCTTAGCCTTCTCTTCGCTCATAACTACAACAGCCGCGGCTGCATCATTTATTCCTGATGAATTGCCGGCCGTTACAACGCCGTCTTTTTTGAAAGCGGGCTTGAGTTTTGCCAGAGATTCCTTTGTTGTACCGGGGCGATTGCTCTCATCAGTATCAAAGATGGTATCTCCCTTTCTGCCATGGATCGTCACAGGAACTATTTCATCTTTAAAACGTCCTGAAGTTATTGCCTTTTCCGCTTTATCCTGGCTCCATGCTGAGAACTCATCAAGTTCTTCGCGGGTGAGATGCCATTCCTCAGCAATGTTCTCTGCGGTGATGCCCATGTGATAGCCGCCAAAAGCGTCTGAGAGGGCGTCTCTTATCATTGAGTCATCCATCTGTGCTGCGTTCATGCGATAGCCAAAGCGGGCGTTGTAGAGCAGATAAGGGGCCTTGTCCATGTTCTCCATGCCGCCTGCCACGATTATATCAGCGTCTCCCATTCCGATAAGTTTTGCCGCAAGGTTTATGCAGTGAAGTCCTGAACCGCACAGAACGTTGATCGTTGTTGCAGGAACTTCTACAGGAATACCTGCATTAACTGCTGACTGGCGAGCCGGGTTCTGGCCATTGCCTGCCTGAATAACATTTCCCATATAAACTTCGTCAATCTGCTCAGGCTTTACTCCGGCACGCTTCATCGCCTCTTTGATAACGATTGTGCCAAGCTCTGTTGCAGGAACATCCTTAAGAGTGCCCCCGAATTTGCCGATAGGTGTGCGGCATGCGCTCGCAATAACTACTTTTCTTGCCATGTTTGTTTTCTCCTTTTGTATGATTTGTTGTAGATCGCAATACTTATTTATTATTCACATTTGAGTCCTGGTGTTTCTTTTTGAGATCAAATATTCTCCTGAGCGACTCGGAAAACGGCTCTTTTGCAATTCCATATTCCGTGATGATACCTGTTATCAGGTCATTATCTGTCACATCGAAAGCCGGATTATATGCCTTCACATTCTCAGGCGCCATGCGTTCTTTGTACCACATTTCCGTGACTTCTTCCGGTTTTCTCTGCTCGATCGGTATCTCCGCTCCTGACTTAAGGGACATATCTATCGTAGATGTCGGTGCGCACACATAAAACGGCACGTTATATCTCTTTGCAGCGAGTGCCAGAAGGCTCGTACCTATCTTGTTGGCTGTATCTCCGTTTGATGCCACCCGGTCGCACCCCACAAAAACGGCCTGTACCCTGCCTGTCCTCATCAGAGAAGCTGACATATTGTCACATTCGACTGTCACATCCATTCCTGCGGATGCAAGTTCAAATGCAGTGAGCCTTGAGCCCTGGAGTAAGGGTCTTGTCTCGTCGCAGAAGATATGAAATCCATATCCCCTTTCATGTCCGAGATACATAGGTGCAGTCGCTGTCCCGTATTCTATCGTTGCAAGTTTACCGGCATTGCAATGTGTAAGAAGCCCGTCACCTTTTTTCAGCAGTCCGAGACCGTATTCACCTATCTTCCTGCAGACCTCAATATCTTCGCTCCTTATGCTCTCCGCTTCCTGTCTTAGTCTGTCCTTTACATCTGTTATAAGAAGATCATTTCTGACCTTCATTGACAGTAAGGCCTTATCCATTCGTTTTAATGCCCAGGATAGATTGACTGCAGTGGGTCTTGAAGAATCCAGATATTCCTTTTGTTTCTCAAATTCAGTTTCAAGCGCAGCGAAATTAACCCGATAGTTTTCTTCTGTGTCTGTCTGAGGAACTTTGACCTGTTTGGTCAATAAATAGATTCCCAGCGCAGCCGTAACGCCAATCGCAGGCGCACCGCGGACTTCCAGCAGATAAATTGAGTTCCACATTTCTTCCGCGGTCTTCAATTTCTTTAATACTATTTTGCCCGGAAGCTTTGTCTGGTCAATAATCAGCAGTGCATTTTCCTCATCCAGCAGGGTGACTGTATCATAATCCAGAATTGATGGTTCTTTTTCTGACATATATTTATCCTCTAGAGTGTACTTATTTGTGAAGTCACTTATAACCTGTATTTCATTCTTTTGTCAAAGCCGCGTACTCTCCGTCTGAAGCCTTTATGAAGTCATCCGGGCGCAGTCTTATCTGTGCGCCTATCCTGCCCGCGCTTATATATATCTTGTCCTCGAGTATTGCACTCTCATCTATTCTCGTTACAAAGCGCTTCTTCATCCCGATAGCAGTGCATCCGCCACGTACGTAACCAGTAAGTGCAAAGAGGTCTTTTACATGGATCATTTCAACTGACTTTACACCAACTGACCTGGCACATTTCTTAAAGTCAAGTTCCTGCTCTATCGGAATTACAAAAACATAATGATTCTTGTCCGCACCGACAGTGACAAGTGTCTTATACACCTGTTCATGAGGCAATCCCAGCTTATCTGCAGTTTCTACGCCGTCAGTAAACTCGCCTGTCGCCTCATACTCCATGTGCTCAAACGGAATACCCTCTTTTTCAAGAATACGCATAGCATTTGTTTTGACTTCTTTACCTGACACCCGGGGCCTCCATTTATAGCAGGAATAACGCTCTTCACGCACTGAAAGTATAACATTTATCAGGGCTGTCCTACATAAAAAACCGCCGTCAGGTTCTGTCACCATGATATGGCGGCATAGCCTGGCGGCGGGGAATCACTT
>JAQWCI010000080.1 GCA_028706005.1 Lachnospiraceae bacterium | reverse complement strand
TGTAGACCTGGACATTTGCATTTTCAGAGCGAAGCCCGTTGTAGAATATTCTGACCGCCTTCTCATATTCATTGGCGAATGTATTGACGTCGACATTCGTCATATAGTTCCAGTCAGTTCTTGCATTGACTTCGTTGCCGATTATGTAATTGTCGATAGTCCCGTATTTTCCGCCCGAATAACGCTGGCCGAGGAAACTTGCAATTGCCTCAAGCTTCTCTACGCCTGCCTGGTTTGCCGTATTGAGTGCATAATAATGAGGATTCACACCGTTTGCTGCTGCATCTGTGGCAAGCGGATGAATAAGCGTTGTGTCAGCTGCAAGGTCGTTGAGAACTACCATGTCGATCTCAATGCCCATCTTGTTGAGCTTCGGAACAAGAATATCGTACTGGGCTACCTGAAGTGAATTGAATGAATATGTTTTGCCGTTATATGTGTAATTGATACCGCCGCCCGTGCACATCTGACCGAGGTTCATATTGAATGTCGCCTGCTGCACACCGAGCTGTGCGAGGTCATTTGTATTGAACATCGTGGCTGCGGGAAGTATTCCCTTTTTGCCGGAATAGTTGCGTGCCGCTGTATGAGTGGCGCAGGCTTCCGGATTAGTGATGTAATGCGCACCTGAAAGCTGTGTAAGTACACCGCCTTTTATACCGACGACCGCAAATTTCTTGAAAAGGTTGGAGTTTGCAGTGTTCTTGCCCAGTGCAAACGTGAATGCCGCCGTAGCGCTCGCCGGTGCATTTGCGACCTCTGTTCCTGTCGTTACCGCTGATCCGGCATTTCCGCCTTCATAAGGCTGGAATGCGTACAGATGCAGAAGACCATCATCAGTCGTAGCTGACCCTGTAGCTGTAACTGTAACATTTGAGCCTGCAATCACCGCCGCTGCTACGGTATAAGCAGATCCTGATGCTGCAGCCGATTTCTTTGATTTTGCCTCAGTGCTCACCGGGGTCGTAACAATACCTGCTGCCACCGCTGTGACCACCAACAACAACGAAACCATGAGCGATACTGACCTTCGTATAAATCCTCCTTTTCTCATTATGTTCCCCCCACTTGTTTTCAAGGCGGGCACTTATGCCCGCCAGTGTTGTAATGTCTTATTTTCTCACCCATCCTTTTCAGGTACAAGCCGAAATGAGTCCTGAAAACAGCCGTTTGTATTTTCGTATTTTCGTAACTTGCCGGTTAATTTCAATCTGCATATGTTGCTGCGGCGAGTCCTGCCACAGCTCCGTCTGCTGCTGCAGTTGTAAGCTGGCGCACTGATTTTGTTCTGCAGTCCCCTGCAACGTATATTCCATCCGTCCCTGTAAGGCAGTCTTCTCCGCCCTCTACGTACCCCTTATCGTCTATTCTGACTTCGCCGTCAAAAGCCTTATTGTCCGGCACCTGTCCGATAGCGACAAACAATGCTGATACTTCAAGCTTTTTCTTTTCTCCGCTTAACTTGTCCGTGACCTCGATTGCTTCGAGCTTTCCACCCTCGTCCCCGATGAGATCAGTGACTGTCGAATTCAAAACAAATTCTACATTAGGTTTTGATGCCAGAAACTCTACAGATTTCTCGTCCGCTCTGAACTGATCTCTTCTGTGAATGACATACACCCTGCCGCAGATACCTGACAGGTATTTTGCATCCTCTACCGCAGTATTTCCTCCGCCGTTAACCGCTACTGTCTTTCCCTTAAAGAAAGCTCCGTCACATGTGGCACAGTAAGAGACTCCCCGCCCGACAAATTTCTGCTCAGCATCAAGTCCGAGGTGCCTGTTCTTGGCTCCGGTCGCGATTATCACCGCTTTAGCGCCATACTCTGCCTGTTCACCCTTTACTGTGAAGCCTGTTCCGTTCTTTACTATTGCAATTGCACGGTCAAATTCAACGGTCGCGCCAAGTGCTGTGGCCTGCTCATAAAGGCCATACGCAAAATCAAAACCGCTGATTTTCTTAATGCCGGGGTAGTTTTCCACATCCGGTGTGTTCACGATCTGTCCGCCGAACTGTTCTGCCTCCAAAAGGAGAACACTCTTGCCAGCCCTGCACGCATAAATGGCGGCAGAAAGACCGGCCGGTCCGGCACCTATGATCACTACATCACTTGTTTTGCCTGCATCCATAAATTCACCTCCATGTCTGATATATATCAGTTAAAATTAGCTTCAATCTCCTCTACCGAGCCGCTGTCGAAACGAAGTTCCTGATTCTTGACGCTTACTCTTGTCTCAGGGTCGATCGAACTCGTGATGAAGACGTTGCCGCCTATAACAGTGTCATGTCCTATGACTGTCTCTCCGCCGAGTATTGATGCCCCCGAATAGATTGTTACATTATCCTCGATTGTCGGGTGGCGCTTCTTGTTCTGAAGTTTCCGCCCGCCGCGTGTCGAAAGTGCGCCCAGCGTCACGCCCTGGTAGATCTTTACATGTTTTCCGATATTTGTGGTCTCACCTATAACTATGCCCGTGCCATGATCAATGAAGAAATACTTGTCTATCGTCGCACCCGGGTTGATATCGATACCGGTCTGACCATGCGCATATTCAGTCATTATTCTCGGGATCACAGGCACTTTGAGCTCATACAGTACATGAGCCAGCCTGTAGACAGTGATCGCATAGAATCCAGGATATGCAAGGATGATCTCGTCCAGACTCTCAGCTGCCGGATCTCCGTCAAAAAAGGCTTCCAGATCAGTTTCAAGATAATCTCTCACCTCTGGTATCCTTTTGAAGAAATCTATTGTTATCGTCTCAGACATAACATCGAGATCGGCCTGGCGCGCACATATACTGCCACACCTGCACTTTCCCGAGTTTTCTGAGTCGCACTCTTTTCTTAGTGCGATATTGATCTGGCGGTTCAATCTGAACGCCACATCCTCCATGACCACCGTCATGCAGTTCTTGATGTCGTAGTACCTGTTAGTCCTGTCCTTAAAATACCCCGGGTAAACTACTCGTATGAGCTGATCCACGGTATTCGTGATCATCTTCTTGTCCGGCTCACAGAGAGCATCAAGTTTGTCGATGTCCCGTTCATTATCATAATCGATCAGAATACCGTCAATTACACCCTGAATTTCATTCTCTATCTTTGACATTCTTACCTCCATGCCTGAGGATCACATAGAATCCAGCAGTCCCTCAAGCCCTCTTTCCTCAAATACCTTCTTGTAAACGCCGATCTCATTTCCAATTATATCGTCTATCGCCTGCATACTCAGCAGTTCAACAGGAGCCTTGTCATCTGTCAGGAGATACTCTCCCTTACTGTATTTAACAAGACTTTCGCCGACCTTTGCCATGAGATTTCTGAAATCGGCTTCATCATGTTCTGACGCCACCTCCTCAAAAGCTTCCTTATCAAAATCTGCTGCCGAGGCAAACAGTTCCCTGTTCGTACTACCCTCGACATCCGCTGTATAGACATAAGGAAAAACATTTGAGATCGTGTCGGCAAGATACTGATTTATTCCGTCGCTGCCGGAGCGCATATTCATATTGACGACCATCACCCCGCTGTCATTCAGATGCTCCTGAACAAGTCTGAAGAATTCCACCGATGACATCTGAAACGGAATGGTAATATCCTGATACGCATCCACCATGATGACGTCATATTTTGTATCTACAGTCTGAAGGTAGGCGCGGCCATCATATGTTTCTACCGGTATGCTCTCATCGAGATTGAAATAAGTGTGCGCGAGATCAGTGATCTTGCCATCGATCTCCACTCCCTCGACGTTCATCCCGTCAAAATACCTGTCGCACTGCGAAGCGTATGTGCCTGTCCCCATTCCGAGTACCAGCACCGAGAGATCCCGGTCTTCCCCGGCTATGCCGTCCTTTAGTCTGTTCACACCTGCAAGTACCGGAGCCGCCATTGCGTAATCGTAGTACATTCCGGTCAGCGAATCATCCTTTACCCTGATCGACTGGACACCGAAGAGCACATTTGTCGACAAGACCGTCGACGTGTCAGAATCCTTGACCTGAAGATAATTGTATATCGATTCTCCTTCATAGGTCAGATTTTTTTCCCAGAAGGCAAAACTATCACTGCGGCCTGATATCGCACATATTACAAACAAAACTGCTGCTATTATGCAGGCTCTCTTTCCACGGTGCCCCATAATGAAATAAATGAGCCCCAGAACAAGCAGCACTCCCGAGAATATCAGGAAAGTCACCGATGTTCCCACCGCCGGGATCGTCACGAACGTCGGCAGAAATGTGCCGATTATGCTTCCTATTGTATTGAATGCCCCGAGGCGTCCGACCGTGCGTCCTGAATCATCGAGGCTGTCAACAGAGAATTTCACCATTGACGGCGTCACTGTTCCAAGAAGGAAACACGGGAAAACAAATATTGCCATGCAGGCTATAAACGCTGCTATTACAAGCAGATTGCTGGAAATCGTCAGGATCAGCGCTCCTGAAATCAGAAGGATAATGTACTTGCCAAGTACCGGGATCGCCGCTATCCAGACCGCAGCCATGAGGATACGTCCATAGAGACGATCCGGATCGTTGTCACGATCCGCTGTCTTTCCACCGTAAAGATTCCCGAGTGCCATAGCTATCATTATAGTAGAAATAATAATCGTCCATACTATCTGAGATGATGAAAAATATGGCGCAAGCAGGCGGCTGGCGCCGAGTTCAACAGCCATTACTGCCATTCCGGCAAAGAATTCTGTGAGATACAGGTAAATCTTATTATTTAAAATCGGGTTGCGCGTGCTGACTTCACTGATCTCCGTCACTGTAATAATGTCCCTTCTATTTTAGTTGTCATTACAGTTTACCATGTTTTTCTGAAATTTCCTTTACAATATCGTCGGAAAAGCCATTGACAAAGTTTGCAGTCTGCGATTACATTGGAACTGTTGTTTTTAATTGAAATATCACATTATATTGAAGGAAAATAACAGGAGGAGATTATGAAAAAGAAAGTTCTCAGTATTGTACTTGCAGCAGCAACAGCCTGTTCAATGCTCGCAGGATGTGGCAGTACCGAAACCGGTGATACTGCAGCAGCCGGCACATCGGCAGCAGCAGCTACCTCAGAAGCAACGGCTACAGCAGATAGCGCAGCAGATGCTTCAGCAAGCGCTGCAGCATCAGACCTCAAGGTCGGCGTTATCCTCATCGGCGATGAAGCTGTCGGTTACGACAAAGCTCACATCGATGGCATCGAAACCGCCAAGACAGCATGTGGTCTTTCAGATGATCAGGTCATCTACAAGAAGAACGTTCCCGAGTCAGTTGACTGCTATGACGCAGCTGTAGAGCTCATCGAGAGCCAGGGCTGCAATGTAGTCGTTTCCGATTCTTACGGCCATGAGAGTTTCATCGATCAGGCCGCTGATGAATATCCGGATGTACAGTTCGTATCGATGACCGGTGATTTCGCAGCTATTTCCGGCAAAACAAATTTTGCCAATGCTTTTGATAATGTTTATGAGTCACGTTACGTTTCAGGTATAGTTGCAGGCGCTAAAATCAAGGAGCTCGCAGATGCAGGCAAGCTCACAGATTCCAACTATGACGAGGACGGCAAGGTAAAGGTCGGCTACGTCGGAGCTTTCAACTACGCTGAAGTCGTTTCAGGTTACACGGCATTCTATCTTGGACTCACATCTGTTTATCCTGATGCTCACATGTATGTTGATTACACAAACTCATGGTTTGATGTAGATGCAGAAGCTGCTATGGCTGAGAAGTTCATTTCTGACGGCTGTGTCATCGTAGGACAGCACGCTGATTCAACAGGTGCTCCTTCAGCTTGCCAGGCAGCATATGACAAAGGAACAACAGTATTCTCAATCGGCTACAATGTAGACATGCTTGACGTTGCTCCTGATGCAGCTCTTACATCAGCTTCAAACAACTGGGCTATCTATTATGAATACCTCTTCAACACACTCCTTGCAGGCGATAAGATCGATCAGGACTGGTCAAAGGGCTACAACGAAGACGCAGTCAAGATCACAGACCTTGGACCTAACTGTGCCGAAGGCACTCAGGATCTTGTTGACACAGCAATAAGCGGACTTAAGGATGGTTCTCTCCAGGTATTTGATACATCCAAGTTCACAGTTTCAGCTGATAATGTTGCCACAACACTCAGCAAGAGCGGTGCCGCTGTCACAACTGATGACGCAGGTCATGTCACAAGCTGCAAGATCGATATGAGCTTCTATGATTATTCAACAGGAACACCTACTCTTGTTTACCAGGGTGATACTGATGAAGCAATCGTTGACGGTGCATTTGAAGAATCAACATTCCGTTCAGCGCCTTACTTCACGATCCGTATTGACGGAATTACAGAGCTCAACTAAACAGATATCATCAAAACGCAGAGGAGCCGTATCAATAACCGGCTTCTCTGTTTTGCTTTACGGAGGATGCTCATGGAATCTCAGAATGAAAAACGTGTTCCCGCTGTGTCCATGCGGAACATAACAAAAACTTTCGGCAGTGTCGTCGCAAATGACCATGTCGGACTGGACATCTATCGTGGTGAGATCCTGGCTCTGCTCGGTGAAAACGGGAGCGGCAAGACAACTCTTATGAATATGCTCTCAGGTCTCTACTATCCTGATGAGGGGCAGATCTTCATAGACGGCAGCGAGGTCTCCATTCCAAATCCGAGAGTGGCTCTTGGCATGGGAATAGGTATGGTCCACCAGCATTTCAAGCTGGTAGACGTCCTGACTGCAACAGAGAACATAGTTCTGGGGCTCAAAGATAAGGGCAGGCTCGATCTTGATGCTGCGGCAGTAAAGATCAGAAAAATATGCACTGACTACGGTTTTGATATAGATCCACACCGCAAGATATATGATATGAGTGTTTCCGAGAAGCAGACAGTCGAAATAATAAAGGTTCTTTACCGCGGTGCTGACATACTGATACTCGATGAACCCACAGCTGTCCTCACCCCGCAGGAAACGACCAGGCTCTTTGATATCATCCGCAACATGAAGAGCGACGGTAAAGCGATAATCATCATCACTCATAAGCTTCAGGAGGTCATGCATGTTTCGGACCGCGTTGCAGTACTTCGCAAAGGTGCCTACATCGGCGATCTTGTGACAAAGAACACATCTATTCAGGAAATGACTGATATGATGGTGGGTCACAAAGTTAATCTCAACATTGATCGTCCCGATCCGGTATCTCCTTCACCCAGGATTGTTGTTAAGGACCTCACAGTCACTGATAAAGATGGCCTTGTAAAACTCGATCACGTATCGTTCACCGCTAATTCCGGAGAGATCCTCGGGATCGCCGGCATTTCCGGCTCCGGTCAGAAAGAACTTCTTGAAGCCATAGCCGGTCTGCAGACCGTAGATTCCGGGAGCATTGAATACATCGAGGATAACGGCTCGCACGATCAACTTATAGGTAAAGATCCCCTGGCTATTTCAAACCTCGGCGTTTCTCTTTCATTCGTTCCTGAGGACAGGCTCGGCATGGGTCTTGTGGGCAACATGGACATAACCGATAATATGATGCTCCGTTCATTCAGAAATGGCAAAACAGTATTCACCGACAGGAAAGCTCCAAGGAAACTCGCCGGACATGTCGTCAAAAAACTCGGAGTTGTCACGCCTGATCTCAGCACTCCTGTCCGTAAACTCTCGGGCGGAAATGTTCAGAAGATCCTGGTGGGCCGCGAGATCGCATCTACGCCGACAGTGCTCCTGTCTGCATATGCCGTCCGCGGGCTCGACATAAATTCCGCGTATCTTATATATGACCTGATGAATCAGCAGAAGGAAGCAGGTGTTTCAATTGTGTATGTCGGAGAAGATCTTGATGTCCTTCTTGCCTTATGTGACAGGATAGTGGTCCTCTGCGGAGGCTCATGTAACGGCATTCTTGATGCCCGCACCACAACGAAAGAAGAAGTCGGCCTGCGAATGACCACTAAAAAGGAACCGGCATCTGTAGGAGGCAGCGATGAGTAACTCAACCAGAACACAAGTCAGAGAACCGTTTATGCATATAACAAAACGCACGGATGTCAAGCTCTGGCAATCATGGGGAGCACGCATTATAGCAATTATCCTGGCTCTTGTCGTAAACGGATTCTTTATTGATTCCGTGACAGGACTCAACCCTGTAGATGTTTATAAGATTATGTGGACCGGCACCTTTGAGTCCACCTATAACTTCATGACAACACTCCGCGATGTGGCGATGCTGCTCTGTATCTCACTTGCTCTGGCTCCTGCTTTCAAAATGAGATTTTGGAACATAGGTGCTGAAGGGCAGGTCCTGATGGGAGCTCTCCTTTCCGCGGTAGTCATGATATATCTTGGCGGCAAAATTCCTTCCAGCTCACTCTTCATAATAATGTTCATCGTGAGCTGCGCAGCAGGTGCGCTCTGGGCTGCTATCCCCGCATACTTCCGGGCAAAATGGAAAACAAATGAGACTCTTTTCACTCTTATGATGAACTATGTTGCAATCGATATTGTCGATGTCTGCACTAATACATGGAGAGGTTCCAAGTCCTCAATGGGTCAGATAAACGCCCATACGAAGGCAGGCTGGTTTCCAAAAGTCCTCGGCTATCGCTTCACGATAAGCATACTCATCGTACTTGCACTTGCTATCATAATTGAACTATATCTTAATCATTCAAAACACGGGTATGAACTCAGTGTCCTCGGTGAATCGGAAGACACCGCCAGATACGCCGGCATAAACGTCCAGAAAGTCATAGTAAGAACAATGCTCATGTCAGGCGCGATCTGCGGAATTGCGGGATTTATCACTGTTGCCGGCACAGACATGACCGTATCTTCCGCCACAGCGCGGGGGTTCGGCTTTACTGCCATAATAGTCACATGGCTTGCGGGACTTAAGACTCCCTATATGTTCGGAATGTCTTTCCTGCTGATTTTCCTTGAAAAAGGAGCAAGTCAGATATCATCTGCATATTCTTCGCTTAATGATTACTCAACACAGGTCATTACAGGAATCATCCTGTTCTTTATCCTGGGAAGTGAATTCTTTGTTAAGTACAAGCTTGTAAGACGCAAAAAAGAAACAGCTAAGAAAGGCGGTGATTCCAAATGATGACACTTATTGCATGGATAAACCGTGCCATATGGTTCGGCACTGTTATAATGTTTGGTTCCACAGGTGAAATTATCACAGAACGAAGCGGCAACCTTAACCTCGGCGTCCCCGGGATCATGTTTCTCGGAGGCTTTGCAAGTTTTGCCGGAGCTTATTATTACGAGAATAGCACTCCTGATCCGTCTAGTGCAGTCATAATATTGATCGCGCTGATCTGCGGCATTCTCGCATCTACATTTGGTGGTCTTATCTACAGCTTCCTTACAATAACGCTGCGCGCCAATCAAAACGTAACCGGCCTTGCCCTCACGATCTTTGGCTCAGGTATAGCGAATTTCTTCGGAGTTCAGGTACTTAACGGCGGAACTTCAGTAAAAGCAGCATTTACACATACTGTGTTCTCCAAGCCTGTTCCATTTCTTTCAAAACTCGGAGTCTTCGGAGATATTTTCTTCTCCTATGGCTTCATGGTATACCTCGCGATAATACTGGCTGTGCTCACTCATCTTGTGATATCCCGCACGCGCATTGGTCTCAATCTTCGTGCTGTCGGAGAAAATCCTGCGACTGCCGATTCCGTCGGTATAAGCGTCTCAAAATACAAGTATCTTGCCACCTGCATCGGCGCCTCCGTCACTGGACTTGGCGGAGTCTACTATGTACTTGATTACGGCTACGGAACGTGGTCATCCTCAAGTTCCATCGAAGGACTCGGCTGGCTCGCTGTTGCTCTCGTTATATTTGCGAGATGGAAACCCAGGAACATCATATGGGGTGCCTATGTATTCGGCATCTTCTTCTGGTTCTACAACTACGCACCGGCTCTTCTGAATCTCACATGGCCTAACACGATAGTAATACTTACCCAGATGATACCGTATGTTATAACAATACTTGTTTTGATATATGTGAGTGCAAAACAAAAAAAGGACAGCCTTGGTCCTGCTGCCCTTGGTCTTTCATATTACAGAGAGGAACGATAAGACTTTACTGCTCAATCGAACACTCCAATTGTTAAAGTGTTCGATTGAGTTTGTCCATCTCAGGCGCGCTCGCGCTTTATTGAAGCCCCCAGAGCTTCTGTGTAACAGAAGCTCCAGGGGTTTCTGTATTACAGGAATTGTTGCTCAGCCTATTTCACTCTTTCTGAACTTAATGCTTCCTGTCGCGGCGTCCATACTGTCAACTATCGCAAGACTTGTGAGGTCATATCCTGCTTTTCTCAGTGCGTCGCCGCCTCCCTGATAACCTTTTTCTATTGCTATCCCGAGTCCGGAGACCGTGCAGCCTGCCTGTTCACATATATCAAGAAGTCCTCTCATGGCTTTTCCAACAGCCATGAAATCATCGACTATAAGTACTTTGTCATCACTTGTAAGGAACTTTTTGGCAAGCGTTATATTGTAGTCGCGGTCATACGTAAATGAATGCACGGTAGATGTATACAGATCACCATCCAGATTACGGCTTTTGGCCTTCTTGGCAAATACCACCGGCACATTGAAATACCGCGCTGTCATTACAGCTATAGCTATCCCTGAAGCCTCGATCGTCAGAATTCTTGTAATTCCCGCATCTTTATACTTTTCGTAAAATGTCAGACCAATCTGATTCAACACTCCCACATCCAGCTGATGGTTAAGAAACGAATCTACTTTGAGAATATTTCCATCCCTGACCTGCCCATCCTTAAGAATCCTCTCTTCGAGAAAATTCATGCGTT
>JAQWCI010000079.1 GCA_028706005.1 Lachnospiraceae bacterium | reverse complement strand
AACTGAGCCGCTGTACATTGGAATCCCTCTGAGCAGAAGAGCTGTGGCGGGAGCAGGGACCGGCAGTATGCCGTGAGCACAGTGAACATGTCCGCTGCCAACATTGACAGGGGATACAATGACCTGGTCAGGTGCAAGTCTTTCCATAAGCATGCAGACTGAAACTATGTCTGTTATGGCATCCATGGCGCCGACTTCATGAAAATGGATTTCAGAGACCGGCATGCCATGGACTTCGCTTTCAGCATCAGCAATAAGTCTGTATACGGACATGACGTTGCTTTTTACTGTTGCAGACAAGGGAAGAGCGTCAACGATATCCTGTATCTCATGCATGCCATGGTGATGATGTTCATGCCCGTGATCTGTGTGATCGTGGTCATCATCGCCTTCTTCAACACCGTTTACGAGAACATGAACATTTGTGCCTGTGATGCCGCATTTCTCAGCTTTGACAGCACTTGTCCGGACGCCGGGGATGCCAAGAGCGTTGACTTCATTCATAAACCTGTCAGGATCTGGCAGTAGTTCCAGGAGAGCAGCGGTAAGCATGTCTCCGGCGGCACCCATGCCGCAATCAAGAAATAAGGTTTTCATTTTGCCTCCATATGATTGATACGGCTTGCCAGAAAACCGGCACCAAAACCGTTATCTATATTAACAACTGAAACACCGCTTGCACAGGAATTGAGCATAGACAGCAGAGCTGACACACCTCCGAATGAAGCTCCGTACCCTACACTTGTAGGAACAGCTATGACGGGGCAGTCAGAAAGACCGCCGATCACGCTTGCAAGCGCTCCTTCCATACCTGCAACAGCAATTATGACGCTGGCGTTCATTATCTCATCGAGATGCGCCAGAAGCCTTTGCAGTCCGGCGACACCGACATCGTATAGTCTGATTACACCATTGCCCAGAAACTCTGATGTGAGGGCCGCTTCTTCTGCGACCGGAATATCACTTGTGCCGCCGGTCGCGACAACAATATTGCCAAGACCGTCAGGTGTCGGCATTTTCCCGATGATGCCAAGCTTTGAATCTTTGTGATAATCAAGATTGCAGCTACTGTTGACCTCTGCTGCACTTTCTGCAGAAAGGCGTGTTATAAGGATCCTGTCCTGACCGTTACTGAGCATTGAACCCACAATGCCTATGATCTGTTCAGGTGTTTTACCTGCACCGTATATTACTTCAGATGCACCCTGCCGCAGAGCGCGGTGGTGATCTACCTTTGCGTAACCAAGGTCTTCAAAAGGCTCTATTTTGAGCTGTAGTATTGCTTCATCAACAGATGTTTTTCCGCTCTTTACATCCTCAAGTATATTTTTAATTTTCTGATTCATCACGTGCCTCCAGATCAAGAAGGACATCACTGTAATATTTTTTGAGCTCATGCAGAATACTTCTTCGCTCCTTGAGGAACAGACCAAGGTCAGAGGATGTGATCTGCAGTTTTGCCGCACCGTGGAACATTCGTACCCGAAAATCTGTAAACCCGAGGGAGAACATATAGTTTTCCGCGCGCTCAGTGCCTGAGAGTTTATCTGCCGTTATTGTGTCACCTGCAGGAATCCTTGTGGCGAGACAGGCATAAGCCGGTTTGTTCCATGTGAAAAGACCTGCTTCATGCGAAAGCTCTCTTATCGCCGTCTTTGTCAGCCCACATTCGCGGAGCGGAGAGCGGACGGACAGCTCGCCAAGTGCGCGCATGCCAGGCCGATCGTCTACTTCATCGCTTGCATTGGTGCCGTCAATAAGCAATGAGAAACCGTCAGCTTTTGCTGCCGCAGCTATGGTGCTGAATATTTTTCTCTTGCAATAATAGCAGCGGTCTGCCGGGTTTTCTACGATGTTTTTCTCTGAGAGCACATCAACAGGAAGAACAATGAGATCTGCCCCGAGCTCTTCAGCCAGCCTTTGAGCATCATCCAGTTCAAACTTCGGCTGGAAAGCGGATTTTACATAGTAAGCCCTCACTTTAGCACCGCTTTTTATTGCGGCATAGAGCAGATATGACGAATCAACACCACCGGAAAAGCCCAGAGCGACGCTGGAATTATCAATAAAAAAATCGTTTAGAGTCATTTTTTTCCAATTCTGTATCAGGGTTTAATGTGCTGCATCTGTTCGATTACATTCCTGATAAGGTCACTTATATTAAGGTTATCTACACCCACAACTACATTATCGCAGTGGTTGATGGGAATAAGGATACGTTTTGCCGCACTCTGACCGATTGCGAGTGCCATTGCCGGCGTTATTTCCCCACAGAGGGAATCAGCGATGACTATGCCGATAGGCCCGACAATTACATCAGCTTTTCGGCATCCGACTATTACAGCATTTTCGCCTGTGGCGGCGCAGTCAGCGCCGGCTTTCAGCATGGCAGAAGTTGCTGTGCTGTTCGTCCCGACTGCAGTTATCGCTGCATCAGGAAAGTTTTTCTTAATTGCGGTTACGAGCTGTTTGCCGATTCCGCCTCCCTGTGCGTCTACTACAAGAATTTTCATCAGTGCTCCAATCCTGTATAATGTGACCTGGCTGATCATAAATATTTGAAGATAAATCCTGAAACTCATAATAACACATAGTGTGGCAGGAATTTACATGCCGGAAAGAAAGTGTTAAGGTTATTTCTCTGATAGAACAGAAAACGATGAAATGAGGGGTAATATCATTGACTAAGGACACTGCGAAGAACGGCGCATATTCGCTGCGCAAAAAAGACCCGGTCCGCTGGGTGGCACTTGCCGGATTTTTCATGGCTCTCAATATAGTTTTCTCCAGCTGGGGCATCCCGGTCCCGGGAGGCCATTTGTATCTATGTGATACGGTGATAAACATCGCGGCTATACTGATGGATCCCGTGGCCGCATTCATAGTGGGAGGACTTGGATCATTCCTGGGTGATGCGATCTTCTACCCGGCTCCAATGTTTGTTTCACTGGTGACTCACGGTCTTCAGGCTGTGGCAGTATCGCTCATTGCGCACAGAGCCGGAGCTTCCGATACTAAGTCAAAACAATTCCGGATGTCACTTATAGGCGTCCTTGTCGGCGCCGTTATAATGGTGGTCGGATATACACTGGGCAAAATATTCGTTTACAGCACACTTCAATATGCTATCATCAAGCTGCCTTATGAAATTGCACAGGCACTTCTCGGTGTGGTGGGATCATTATTCCTTTGTTTCAAGGCAGGGATACTTAAAATATACAGGCGTATGGAACTCAATAACTGACAAAAGGTAACAGGGCAAAACATATTATGTCACGGAGGCAGAAATGGATCTGAGTCTTATCAGGGAACAGAGCGCGCAGGCCGCGCGCGAGATAATTGAGGCGGCACATCTGCAGGAAGGAGATCTTTTTGTAGTCGGATGCTCTTCAAGTGAAGTACAGGGAGACAGGATAGGAACACATACGAGCGTAGATGTCGCAGGAGCTCTGTATGAAGGTATAGCAGGTGTACTGGACGAAAAGAAAATACGCCTCGCCGCTCAGTGCTGTGAACATCTCAACCGCGCGTTGGTAGTCGACAGAGACACAATGGAGAAATATGGTCTTGAACAGGTAAATACGATTCCACAGCCAAATCATGCAGGGGGTGCGTTTGCAACGGTAACATATGAGAAGAGACCTGACCCTGTTCTTGTCGAGAGCATCAATGCACAGGCAAAGGCCGGGATCGATATCGGGGGAACGTTGATAGGAATGCATATAAGACCTGTTGTGGTCCCGCTCCGCATATCACTTAGAAAGATCGGAGACGCAAATATAGTATGTGCGCGTTACAGGCCGAAGTATGTAGGCGGACAGAGAGCAATATACGATCCTGAACTCATGTAAACGGTTTGCTTTTTTTGCTTGCAATCATGAGTGAGAGTCGATATAATAGCACTTGCGTGTCGGGAGCGGTAATATCCTGATGGGCTTCGGGGTGTAGCGCAGTTGGTAGCGCACCACGTTAGGGACGTGGGGGTCACGTGTTCGAGCCACGCCACTCCGATAAGTAAAGTCACGGATTTATAAATCCGTGGCTTTATTTTTTTGAAAGTCAGCATTTCACATGATGTTCACATATTTCACCGGGCATGTGGTAAAATTAGCAGATAAAGACGGCAGGTAATTACCTGTTGATATAAGGAAATGGATAATCCGAAAGGAGCAGACAGGTTATGAATAATATTTGGACAAGATCGGCATTGAAGACAAATGGTAAGGCAGCAATGAGAAGGTCATACTGGAAAATGGTACTCACTTCACTGATACTGACATTTATCCTCGGGTCGATGGGCAGCAGTAGTGTAGGCGGTGGTAATGCTTTCTGGAAAAACGGCTCGTCAGATCATGCGGGCAACGCATTTGGAAACGCAGGAGCCTTCAGCGGATATGGCGTATTCAATGGAAGAGAGTTTGAATTCGACGGGTTATTGCCTTTTGCGGCATTAATCGGCATAGCCCTTGTTGTGTTTGGAATCGTAGTGTGTGTTCTCGCTGTTGCTGTGAACATATTCCTGTTCGGACCTATCGAAGCAGGATGCCGCAGAGTACTGATTATCAACATGTTCGAGGAACCCAGGCTTTCTGAGATCGGTATAGCTTTCAGGAAAGAATCATATATGAATGTCGTAAAGACACAGTTCTTCCGTGCTCTGTATACTTTTCTGTGGTCGCTGCTGTTTGTTATTCCGGGAATCATCAAAACATACGAATACCGTATGATCCCGTATATCCTTGCAGAGAATCCCCAGATCGACAGGAAAGAGGCTTTCCGCCTTTCCAAATCCATGATGGATGGTGAAAAGTGGAGAACTTTTGTACTTGATCTTTCATTTTTGGGATGGCGCATACTTGGTGTCTTCACATGCGGTATTCTTAACGTTTTCTACACCAATCCTTACCAGGAATGCACAAATGCAGAACTTTACAATACTCTGAAGAACAGGATGTTCTCCGGTCAGAATGCAGGACAGCCTCAGGATAACAGCCAGGCTCAGAACACGGCAGCACAGAGTGCACCGGAGCAGAGCGCTCCTTTGAACTGAGAATCAGTAACTCAGTAACGATAACGGCACCCGGTCTTTGCAGGTAGAACTGCGAAGACCGGGTGTTTTGTGTTATCATGATCACAAAGTTACAATTCAGTTGTGAGGTGTGTGATGTCAACAAAAGTTTTCAGTTTTGGTGATGGCAATGACAGCAACGACAGTATGGATAAGGCACGGTCGTTTGCAGGGATCGATGCGGCTGTGGCGGATGTCACGGAGTGAAAGCTCCTGTTTGTACATATACAGTATTTGATTCGGAGTGCGATCAGGCAGACCCTGAGAACCCGATCATGATCCTTAAGTCTGACAGACTGTCACATCATACGGATGGCGTTTTTTTTGATCCGGCTATAAGAACATCATTTGTTTTCGGAGAAGGCAAAAATGTAGAACAGGCGGATATCATCAGGATAGACAGCCGTTTCACAGGTCTGCTCCAGTGGATAGGAGAGAACAGGATAAGAGTACGTCTGTCGGGAAAGATGCAGATGGATGGCACCGACAAGGTGTATGCAGTATATAAAATACGCGAGGTCGAATCAGGTACCGGGACAAAACTTTCCGCGGAGGATGGCTTTCTTCAATATGTGATCCAGAGGCTACTTGAGAGCAAGACTCAGGAGGACGCGCTCGAAGATGATGACAATGAAGAGGACAGCGATGAAATGAAACTCACAAGTCTTCAGAGCATGACTGATTTTCTGGAGTGCGCGAGGACGACATTGCCTCAGAATATCAGAAGATGGGCGAGAAGAAATCTGTCAGTTGCTAAATCATCTGAGGTCAGTCCGGAGGAGAAGAGGCATGCACAGCACGCACTCTCAGTGATGCTTAATGTGAGGTGGAAAGATTCGACTTTCGGAGATATTGATCCTGTAAGAGCCCGTGAAATACTTGACGAAGAATTGTATGGAATGGACAGGGTCAAACAGCGCATAATCGAGACCATAATTCAGATCAATCGTACACATAAGCTGCCGGCATATGGATTATTGCTTGTCGGACCTGCCGGTACAGGCAAGTCACAGATAGCGTATGCTGTTGCCAGAATTCTGGGACTTCCATGGACTTCTCTTGATATGAGTTCTATCCATGATTCCGAACAGCTCACCGGCTCGTCGAGGGTTTACGCAAACGCAAAACCCGGCAGCATAATGGAAGCTTTTTCTCTCGCAGGAGAATCTAATCTTGTTTTTATCATAAACGAACTGGACAAGGCGGATTCCAATACAGCACAGGGCAATCCTGCCGATGCACTGCTGACACTCCTTGATAACCTGGGCTTTACTGACAATTACATGGAGTGCACAATTCCGACAGCAGGGGTCTATCCCATTGCCACAGCTAATGACAGGGCAAAGATCAGTGAACCGCTCATGACGCGTTTTGCCGTGATAGATATACCTGATTATTCACCTGAAGAGAAGAAAATCATTTTTCTGAAGTACTCGTTGCCGAAAGTCCTGCGGAGAATGGGACTTAAGGATAATGAAATCGAAGTCACGGAAGATGCAGCGGAGGCTGTTGTGCGAAAATTCGAAGGGGTGCCGGGAGTGCGTGAACTTGAACAGGCCGCTGAACATATTGCGGCAAATGCACTTTATCGGATTGAATTCGAGCACATTAATAGTGTAAAATATGATTCAGAGGCAATTGAAAAACTGATGCAGTAACAAACTGAATATTATTTGTTGTAAGATTCGTTTTACTCTCACGGGGAAGAGAGCAATTCGCTCATTTTTGAAAACGTTTTCGAATAATTACCGGAAGTTTATGTAATTATTCAGGAGTTTTCTCTACATGCGCGGATTGTATCAAATCATCATCTGGTCTGGAGATACTCCGGCAAAGATGAAAGGAACTGTGCATGGTAAAGAATTTTATTAGCAATGGTCTTGAGAATATTCCCGGCGGCTTTTATATATGCAGGGCAGACGAAAGCGGAGAAATACTATTCATCAACAAAAAGGCTATGAAATTGTTCGAGTGTGAAAACGCCGGGGAATTCAATGCACTTACCGGTAATTCATTCTGGGGGATGATCTGCAGCGATGACCGTGAAGTCACGATAGATGCTCTCAGAAATCAGATCTATTCCAAAAGCAATAAAAGGGAAGCATTCGAACATGTTGAATACCGCATAAAGACAAGATCAGGCAAAACTGTTTATACCGAGAACTACGGTGAACTGGCAGATGACCCTGAAGAGGGAAAACTATTCTATGTATTTATCATAGATACCAGGATGAGAAGCAATCCCGAGGAGACAGACAGGCTCACAGAACTGCCGGGAATGCATCGTTTTCTTGAATTTGTAAACAACGCTCTTGAATCAAATTGCAGATCTTCAGACACATCCAGCGAAAGCATTGTATTTCTGAATACGATCGGCTTTAAGCTTGTAAATGCAAAATATGGCATAGAAGAGGGAGATAACTTCCTCAAAACTATAGCCAGGATCCTTAACAGAAAATTTCAGGATGCTTTCATCGCGAGATTCGCCGATGATCATTTTGCTATGTACACATGCGAAAAAGACAGCGACATTATTACGGGTCTGAGGCAGGTCCACGATGAAGTTGCTGAAATAAGACCTGAGCTGCATGTTGAGGTAAAAGCCGGTATCTATCACATCCAAAAGGAAGACACCAGTGCAGGCATCGTAAGTGACTGTGCCAAGATAGCAAGTGACAGCATAAAGCAGAATGTTGACGAATTCTACCGTATTTACACTCCTGAACTGAGCAGGCATTTTGAAACATCGATATATGCTTCAGAGAATATTGATAATGCGATAAAACAAGACCATATAAAAGTCTATTATCAGCCTGTAATAAGGACATCCACCGGAAATGTGTGCGGGATGGAAGCCCTGGCACGCTGGGATGATCCGGAATACGGGCTGCTGTCTCCTGGTGTTTTTATCGGGGCACTTGAAGAAAGCCGTCAGATAAGCAAGCTTGACACTTTTATGATAGGTTCCATATGTCACATGATAAGGGAATGTATGGACAGACACAATGCTGTCGTACCGGTGTCATTTAATCTTTCCAGAATGGACTTTATTACGACTGATGTGTTTGAAGTCGTTGAGGACGCAGTAAAACGCAACAACATTCCCAGAGAGAACATTCATGTTGAAATAACAGAGAGCATGCTCGTAAGTGATGCTGAAAGTGTGAGCAGAGATATGGATAGGTTCCATGAGGCCGGATACCAGGTCTGGATGGATGATTTCGGCAGCGGATATTCATCTCTCAATGTGCTCAAGGATTATAAGTTCGATGTGCTCAAGATAGACATGACTTTCCTCAGAAGTTTTACCGAAAAATCAAAGGCAATAATTTCTTCGATAGTTGACATGGCCAAGAAGATAGGAGTTCAGACGCTTGCTGAGGGTATTGAGACCAAAGAACATTATGAGTTCCTGCGGGAAATCGGCTGCGAGAAAGTACAGGGATACTTCTTTGGCAGGCCGCGCCCCTGCGAAACGACTCTTATTGATGAGTCCGGCGGTATGAAAACCGTTGAGCCGATGGAATGGCATGATTATTACGACGCGATCGGAAGAGTAAACGAAATAACAGAGATGCCGACTGCTGTCATAGAATATAATGGCAGATCATTCCACTTCCTGTCAGCGAACGCTGCCTACAAATGTGAGCTCGGGTGTGCCGGAACATCAAGCATTGCAGCGGCTGAGGAAAATATGAATTCACAGCTCCTTTCGCTTGTTGATGTATTCAGGGAATTCACAGAAGGCCCGGTATCAGAGGGGAGCGAGCAGTCGATCACATATCCTGTCAACAGCAGTTATCTTCGCGCCAGTGTAAAACTTGTGGCAAAACATGGCAGCAATATGGCTTACAGGGTTAACCTTGCCAATATCACTCAGGACGAAAATAAGATAGAGAAAACACAGCTTGATTCAACACTGAGAAATCTTTATGCGCTTTTAGATGAGGTCTATCTTCACGATGTGACGGAGAATACCACATCGGTAATCCTGTCACCTGTCATGAAGGTGAGAAACAGGAATAATGTAAAGGGAATATCTGAAAATCTTAAACTATATGCAGACAAGGTCATATTCAGCGAAGATCGCGAGAGGTTCATGGAGTTTTCGAAGCTGTCAACACTTGGCAGACGAATAGAGGAAGACGGCAAGGGATTCACGTCAGATTATTTCAGAACACTTGACAAGAACGGAAATTACCTTTGGAAGGAACATACGGCAATGCTTGTCCCCAGGCAGGACAGCAATCAGATATTGACTTTTTGCCGTCGCACAGCTATAAATAACAGTGGTGTTGCAGAAACCATGTATGAAATTCTAAAACACACACATTTTGAGGATCTTGATCAGTAATTATCAGTTTTTCAGTGCCGGCGCCGAAGGCGCCAGGGCAAGGAGGAGATTATGAAAAATAAGCTTATCGCGGCGCTTTGCGTTGCAGTTTTGAGTTGCTCGCTGCTCGCTGGATGTGGCTCATCAAAAGCAACTTCATCATCAGTTACAGCAGCGACGACAGATGCACCGGCATCAGCCGCAACGTCAGAAGTTCCTGCGGCAGCTACGTCAGAAGCACCGACGGCAGCTGCGTCAGAAGCAGCAGCTGAAGCGACCAGCGTGGAAGTCAGCGAACCGGTAGATGTAAATATCGCCGCGCTCAAGGGCCCCACAGCAATGGGCATGGTCGAGTTCATGAACAACGCTGACAGCGGAGAACTCACTGATAACAGCTACAACTTCACGATATACGAATCACCGGACGAGGTTTCACCTCTCCTGGTGCAGGGAAAGGCAGATATTGCGGCAGTCCCTGGCAATCTGGCTTCAGTACTTTACAACAAAACAAATGGCGGCGTAAAAGTCATAGCAATTAACACACTGGGCGTTTTGTACATTGTCGATAACGGAAAAACCGTCTCAAGTATTGCAGATCTCAAAGGCCGCACGATTTATGCCAGCGGCAAGGGCTCTACGCCTGAATATATTTTGAATTATATACTTGAGCAGAACGGGCTCGATCCTGCTAAGGACGTGACTATTGAGTGGAAGAGCGAACACGCTGAAGCACTCTCATCGCTCCTTGCAGATCCTGATGCGGTGGCACTGCTCCCTCAGCCGTTTGCAACTGTTGCCAAAGCCAAGGCGGATACGATCAACATTGATCTTGATCTCACGAAAGAATGGGATACCATTCAGGCGGATTCAGAAACACCTTCTGCACTTGTCATGGGCGTTGCTGTTGCCAGGACAGATTTTATAAATGAGCATCCTGATGTAGTGGAATCATTCCTTCAGCACTACAGTGATTCAGTGAATTACGTAAATGATGAAGCGACGCTTGATGATGCGGCTTCTCTTGTCGGCAAGTATGGTATAGTGGACGAAGCAGTTGCAAAGAAAGCACTTCCGCAGTGCAATATCACTTTCATAACAGGTGATGAGATGAAAGAGAAGCTCCAGGGATTCCTTCAGGTCCTGTATGACCAGGATAAGACTGCAGTAGGCGGAACGCTGCCGGGGGATGATTTTTATTATTAATATCAGGGAAAGAGATCGCACATGGGTTCAGGAATAAAAACATATGCAGTTGTCACGGGTGCGAGTTCCGGCATAGGTCGTGAATTTGCCGGGCAGCTTGCCCTGACAGGCCGGCCTCTCATCATTTCGGCAAGACGCGGAGACAGACTACATGAACTGAAGGGTGAGATCCAGAGTAAAGTGCCATCCGCCGAAGTCGCAGTGAGCGAGGCGGATCTTGGAATGAAAGATGGCAATGATGAACTGCTGTCAGGTATCAATTCAGTCCTTGCTAAT
>JAQWCI010000078.1 GCA_028706005.1 Lachnospiraceae bacterium | reverse complement strand
GAATAAAGGCTCCTAAGAGCCATCGCGCAAAAGATGATGTAGAACTTCAGAAGAGCAATATTCTGATGCTGGGGCCTACAGGTTCAGGCAAAACATATCTTGCGCAGACGCTTGCAAAGATAATAAACGTTCCGTTCGCGATAGCTGATGCAACAACACTCACCGAGGCTGGGTATGTCGGTGAAGATGTAGAAAACATTCTGCTCAAGCTGATACAGGCCGCTGATTATAACATCCCACGCGCTGAAATGGGAATCATCTACATCGATGAAATCGATAAGATCTCCAAGAAGGGCGAGAATGTTTCAATAACAAGAGATGTTTCAGGTGAAGGCGTCCAGCAGGCACTCCTCAAGATCGTCGAGGGCACAAATGCTTCGGTACCTCCTCAGGGAGGAAGGAAGCATCCGCATCAGGAACTGATTCAGATAAATACAGAGAATATCCTGTTCATATGCGGTGGTGCATTTGACGGAATAGAGAAGATCATCGGCGCGAGACTTGATCAGCGCTCAATGGGCTTCAATGCTGACGTCAGACAGAAAGACGAAAGTGAAATCGGTGCTGTTCTCAAACAGGTAATGCCTCAGGACCTTGTGAAGTTCGGACTTATTCCTGAATTTATAGGACGTGTTCCGATCACGATCACGCTTGACGGTCTTGACAGAGATGCTCTGATAAGGATACTGACGGAGCCGAAGAATGCTCTGGTAAAGCAGTATCAGAAGCTGTTCTCATTCGATGATGTAAAACTGGAATTCAACAAAGATGCCATAGAAGCTATTGCTGATCTGGCACTGGAGCGCAGGACAGGCGCCAGGGGACTCAGATCCATCATGGAAAGTGTGATGATGGATACGATGTACAAGATCCCTTCTGATGACAGTATCGAAGAGTGCATAATCACAAAGCAATCTGTTGAGGGACAGACACAGCCACTTGTTGTACACAGTGACAGTGGAAAGATCGAAAAAATGAAGGACAAGCTGCCTCTTGCCAGATAATGGATAAATGTCAGGTGTTACGGGTCGGCTTCACAGCCGGCCCGTTTTTGTGACAAAACAAGCGAGGACGATCATGATAACAGTTACAGACGTAAATCTGGAGACAGTATGCGGCATAACAAGCAAGCTGCCGAATAATCCACACGCGGAATTCGCATTTGCCGGCAAGAGCAATGTCGGAAAATCGACACTCATAAACGGGCTGACGAACAGACGCTCATACGCACGCACATCTGCGTCACCCGGCAAAACTCAGACCATAAACTTCTATCATGTCAACAAC
The DNA here is from genome assembly GCA_028706005.1 of Lachnospiraceae bacterium. Taxonomy (GTDB): domain Bacteria; phylum Bacillota; class Clostridia; order Lachnospirales; family Lachnospiraceae; genus CAG-791. The sequence continues at coordinate 9,609 of JAQWCI010000078.1, read as the reverse complement.
GCGTTTTATCTTGTGGATCTCCCTGGATATGGCTACACTTCATTTGCTGATGCGGCCACAAAAGAGCAGTGGGGCAAAATGATAGAGAATTATCTTGGCGGGAGTCAGCGCCTCAGGGCAGTCTTCCTTCTGCTTGATATAAGGCATGAGCCGTCAGAGAATGACGCCATGATGTATGACTGGATACTTCAGGCTGGCTTCACCCCGATAATCATTGCTACGAAGGCGGATAAAGTAAAGCGCAGTCAGCTGGCAAAACAAGTTAAGATCCTTCGTGACGGACTTGAAGCAAAGAGCCGTGTGAGGATCTCCGGCACAAATGATATGAAAGTAATACCGTGGTCAGGTCTCAGCAAGACAGGCAGGGATGATATACTCCGTGTCATCGAAGAACATATGTGAACAGGTTTATTAATTTGAGGGTGGAAATCCGATGCCGCGGGTATTATCATGTTTTGTATAAACAGCTGTCGCCGGGTGGGCGGCAGGCATGGAGGCAGATATGGCTGGTAACAATAATGCATATGATGAAATAAAGAGCAGGATCAGGAAAATCAAAGCAAACAAAATTACAGCGGCGGTCCTGAGCGTGGTATTCGGTGTTATTTTAATGATCTGGAGCGGGGCGGCGATAACAGTGGCATTCAAGATATTCGGAGCAGTGCTGGCAGTCGGCGGCATTGTTGCAGTGATTTCGTTCCTTGTGAGCCATGATAATACAGCTCTTGGCCTGACATCTTTGATAGGCGGGGTAGTAATAATAGTTTTGGGAGCATGGATATTCATGAAGCCGGAAGGTCTTGCATCTCTGTTCCCGATCATCATAGGAATAATTGTAATAGTCAGCGGAATCAGTGATATCGGAGAAGCTATTCGAATGAACAAGACCAGTTATTCCCGCTGGTACGGCTCGCTCATAATAGGCATTGTGATGATTGCCCTTGGGCTTGTACTGATACTGAAACCGCTTGGAGTCGCGAATGTTATCGTCAAGATGATCGGAATCGTCCTCATCCTTAACGGAGTATCTGATCTCTATGTCATCTTTGGCATAAGCAGTGCAGCTAAGGAAGCAAAGAGGGCATTTAATACTGTAGATGCGGAAGCTACAGTGGTAAATGACAGTTCGGATCGCAAAGATGAATCGACCGGATCATCAACAAAGTAACAACAGAACAAGTACCGGAAGAGCTCCGGTCTACTGCTCAATATAGAGAATTGTCAAAAGGTCTGCGGCAAAAGCAAGTGCTTTTGCTGCAGACCTTTTTGCCAGATCAAAAAACTCTTGACTATAGTTTGACATGTGTTATAGTACTAATAGAACAAAGAACATAAACAAACTTGTTGGAGGTAACAGACCATGAACATACAAAAATTTACACAGAAATCTGTGGAGACAATAAATAACTGCGAACAGCTCGCATATGAATATGGCAATCAGGAAATAGGTCAGGAGCATCTGCTGTATTCTCTTTTGACTGTTGAGGACTCTCTGATAAACAAACTGATAGAGAAGATGGGTCTTGATGTGAAGGAATTCACGAATCGCTCCAAACAGCTTATCGAGGGACTGACAAAGGTGCAGGGCCAGAACGTACAGCTCAGTGTCAGTGCGGATTGCAACAAGACACTGATAGGAGCAGAGGACGAGGCTAAGAAGATGGGGGACGACTATGTCTCGGTAGAGCATATTTTTCTCTCCCTTATAAAAAATGCGAACTCGAATATCGGCAAATTATTCAAAGAATACGGAATCAGCCGCGACACCTTCCTGAAGGTTCTTGCGACCGTAAGAGGCAACCGCAATGTAGATTCAGATAACCCTGAAGCGACATATGATACGCTTGAAAAATACGGCGAAGAACTTGTGAAGAAGGCTCACGACAAGAAGATGGATCCGGTGATAGGCCGTGATGAAGAAATAAGAAATGTCATCAGGATCCTGTCGCGTAAGACTAAGAATAATCCTGTGCTTATAGGTGAACCCGGCGTCGGCAAAACTGCTGTCGTCGAAGGCCTCGCACAGAGAATAGATATTGGCGATGTTCCCGAGAATCTCAAGGATAAAAAGATTTTCTCGCTCAATATGGGATCACTTGTCGCCGGTGCAAAATATCGTGGTGAGTTCGAGGAACGTCTGAAGGCTGTCCTCGAGGATGTTAAGAAATCAGAAGGAGAGATAATTCTCTTCATAGATGAACTTCACACAATAGTGGGTGCCGGCAAAACTGATGGCTCCCTCGACGCCGGAAATATGTTAAAGCCCATGCTGGCAAGAGGCGAGCTTCACTGCATAGGCGCAACTACACTAAATGAATACAGGCAGTATATAGAGAAGGATGCGGCACTTGCAAGAAGATTCCAGCCTGTAATGGTAGACGAGCCGACAGTCGAGGACACTGTCTCGATCCTTCGTGGCCTGAAGGAGAGATTTGAGAATTATCACCATGTGACGATTCAGGATAATGCACTTGTTTCGGCGGCTGTTCTGTCGAACCGTTACATCACGGACAGATTTCTGCCCGATAAGGCCATAGACCTTGTGGATGAAGCCTGCGCGATGATCAAGACACAGCTCAATTCTAAGCCTACAGAGCTTGATGAGCTGCAGCATAAGATAGATATGCTCAAAATGGAACAGATCTCGCTTCAGAAGGAAGAGGATCAGCTCAGTAAGGAACGTCTTGCAGATATTCAGAAGGAACTCGGAGAACTGCAGGACAAGTACAATACAAGGGACGCCCAGTGGCAGAACGAAAAGGCTGAGATAGACGGTGCGTCAAAACTTCGTGAGCAGATAGAGCAGACCAAGATAGAAATAGATAAAGCTCAGCAGAATGCCCAGCAGACCGGAGATTTCACAAAGGCTTCGGAACTCATGTATTCCACACTGCCGGCACTTCAGAAACAGCTTGAAGCGCAGGAGGCCAAAACAAAAGAGCGCGATGAAAATTCGTCTCTTGTTCATGAACGTGTGACAGAGGATGAAATCGCGGCCATAGTTTCGCGCTGGACAGGGATACCTGTTACAAAGCTCACAGAGAGCGAGAGGAGCAAGACGCTGCACCTGGATGAGGAGCTCCACAAGAGAGTTATAGGTCAGGATGAAGCAGTTACCAAGGTCTCTGAAGCCATAATGAGAAGCAAGGCCGGGATAAAGGATCCGTCCAGACCTATTGGATCGTTCATGTTCCTCGGACCCACAGGTGTCGGTAAGACTGAGCTTGCAAAAGCTCTTGCACAGACACTGTTCGATGATGAGAAGAACCTGATCCGAATAGATATGAGCGAGTACATGGAGAAATATTCTGTGTCAAGGCTTATTGGTGCGGCTCCGGGTTACGTGGGATACGAAGAGGGAGGCCAGCTCACAGAAGCGGTCCGCCGCAAACCATATTCAGTTGTTCTTTTTGATGAGGTTGAAAAGGCGCATCCGGATGTGTTTAATATTCTGCTGCAGGTCCTCGATGACGGACGAATTACAGATTCACAGGGACGCACGGTCGATTTCAAGAACACGATAATAATCATGACGTCGAACCTCGGGGCGCAGGACATACTCGCTGACCTTGAGAAACAGGAAGACGCCGGCGCGGATGTTCTGGACGTGAACGGCAAAGCAATACCATCAGACAAACAGATCGAGGATAAGGACTATGAGATTTCAGATGCATGCCGTGAGGCGGTCGAAGAACAGCTTCATTCGCATTTCCGCCCTGAGTTCCTTAACCGCCTTGATGAGATAATACTCTTCAAGCCGCTCAGTAAGTCTGATATAAGCAGTATAATTGACCTGATAATCGCGGATCTTAATAAGAGGCTTACAGATAAACAGTTGACTGTTAAGGTCAACAACGATGCGAAGAAGTTCATAGCAGATGAAGCCTATGATCCGTCATACGGTGCACGTCCTCTGCGCAGATATATTCAGAAGAACGTCGAGACCATGGTGGCAAAACTCATTCTTGCCGGTAAAGTACAGGAGGGGCAGACAATCGAGATAGAAAAAGGTTCCGACTGCCTGATATCAACCCTTCCTGTAAAACAGGAAGGGTAAGAGCTTCTGTTACACAGAAGCTCCAGGACTGATAACAATGTAAGGGCTTCTGTTACACAGAAGGATTATAAAAGTTTGATAAAGGATCAGGTAATATGTTGCTAACAAAGTCCTGGTAGGCTATACTGAAAAGCGATGTAGTTTTCAAAACTACATCGCTTTTGACGGTAAACAATAACACGCTGTCATGGAGGCAAGCATGAATAATTCAAAGACCTGCGTAATCTGTGATTCAGGAAGTGATATCAGCAGTGATCTTACTGAAAAATATGATATACGTGTTGTTCCGCTCATAATAAACTACAGAGAGCGCTCGTTTACTGATCTTGAACTGGAGAAACTTGATCCTCATTATGTCTATAATCATTTCAAAGAGGAGATTCCCAAAACAAGCGCGCTTAATATGCAGGAAGTACTTGATGTTGTCGAGAAGGCAAGGGCGGACGGGTACGAGAACTTCATAGGGATCACGATCTCAAGTGCTATGAGCAGCACATTTAATGCGGTGCGCTCGGCACTTATTGAATACAGCGAAGAGAATCCTACTGCAAAGACTTATTCGTTCGACTCGAAGAACATCTCAATAGGCAGTGGCGTTTTTGCAATCTGGGCTGCGAGTGAATTGAATGATGGCAAGAGCTTTGAAGAAGTGACAGAAGGTCTTGAGAGAAAGAAATACGATATTCATCTGGCCTTTTATATGGATACACTTGAGTATCTGAAGAAGGGCGGACGTATCACGCCGTCAGTAGCAATCGTAGGAAAACTTCTTAATCTGAGACCGATAATTGCGTGCAACAAAGAAGGAGTGTATTACACTGTGGCAAAACTCCGCGGGAGCGCCAAAGCTGTGGAAAAACTTGTTTCGACGGTAATCCCTGAAGGGACAGACTTAACACATTCCTGGATAATGATAATGAACGGCAAAGGGGCTGAATATGCCGAACGGGCTAAAAAACTGATCCTGGATCTCTTCCCGGGTGCAAAGATAATAATGGAGAAACAGATAGTTCCTACGATGGCCATAAATACGGGTCCGGGTCTCCTTGGTATTGCCAGGTTCGATTTGAAATAACAGGACAATTATTGACTTTGCGATCTGATAAATACCAGCGAAATCTGACTTTCTTTCAGTGCATTTTGGGGCTATGATGATATCAGGGTCAGGTGAATATTGTGATCCTGAGCGTAAGATACGCAACAGATACGAATTACACAACAGACAAGGAGGAAACGCTGACCATGAAAGTACTTGATGCGGAATTTGCAAAAGGTTTTTTCCGTATGTGTGTGGACGGATTTTATCAGGGATGGCACGAAAGAAACGGTGGCAATGCAAGCTACAGAATAAAGCCGGAAGAAGTAAATGAAGTAAGGGATGACTTCGGAAACGGGAATGGAAGCGTTCAGACCGGTGAATGGCAGGAAATCGGAACAACTGTGAGAACACTTTCAGGTGAGTTCTTTATGGTAACAGGTTCCGGCAAGTTCATGAGGAACATAGAGCTGGAACCGGAAGCCAATGTATGTATTCTCGAAGTTGATGAGACCGGTACAAAATATCGCATAGTATGGGGACTTGTAAAAGGCGGACGCCCGACTTCAGAGCTGCCCACTCATCTCATGAACCTGGAAGTCCTCAAGAACAGGGATGCCAGATTCAGAGTGGTCTACCACTGCCACCCGACCAATATAATTGCTCTGACATATGTGCTTCCCCTTGACAGCGAAATCTTTACCAGAGAGATATGGGAGATGGCGACGGAGTGCCCTATCGATTTTCCTGAAGGAATCGGTGTAGTGCCGTGGATGGTATGTGGCGGCAGAGAGATCGGTGTAAAGACTTCGGAATTAATGAAGAAACAGAAGATAGTTATCTGGGCACATCACGGTGCTTTTGCAGCAGGTTACGATTTTGATGAGACTTTCGGTCTTATGCACACAGTTGAAAAGGCTGCGGAAGTACTTGTGAAGGTAATGTCTATAAATGTTTATAAACGTCAGACTATAGAACCTGACCAGATCCGCCAGCTTGGCAAGACATTCGGTGTTGATATAGACGAAAGATTCCTTTATGAGAAGAGACCCGGAGCAAGAATAGGCGAACGCTGATCAAAGTATTCACGTGAACATGAAAACTCAGCATGGAGATAATGAATGTACGAGCAAAGCGCAAAACTTAACATGTATTACAGAGAGATTGATCCCGGCAAAAGAAAACAGCTGCTTGATGAGCTGTGCATGACGGAAGAGGATGACGGAGCCAACGAGTATCGCAGACATCTCTATGAACTGAGACACGTGGACAGGAAGGATCCGGCTCATGAAGTCGATCTTTTCCTGTGGAATTGTATCAACCTGCCTTTTATTTATAAGAGCAAGACACTCTTTATGAGCGGTCCGATAAGGGAAGTAAGGAAGATAATGAAGGACATGGGGGCTGCCGAGAGCTCAGAGTATGGCGATGCCGGTGAAAAGGCATTCTACTGGGAAATGCGCAATACAATGAAGAGATATCTTTCGACTTGTGACGATAAGAACTATAGGAGAAAGCTGTTCGGTCTCATGAGCGCAAGCGATGAAGACAGGATCGTTCAGACATGCAAGGATGCGTGGGAAATGTCATATGGCATTGCAGGACGACTTCACCTTGAGGATGAAATGAAAGTCTTCTGCAAGGCTGTAGAGGATGAGTATTCGACTATAGATGACGGCGCAGCTGCACGTTTTGCTGAGTATTCGCAGAACCATGATGACAGCAGGAAGTCAAAACAAAAATGACGACGCGGGTCTGAAATCGGAATCATAATGATATATCAGGGAACAGCTGTGAAAAATCAGCCGTTCCCTTTTATTATGGTCGGATTGTCTTCGGGCTTTGATATCAGATCACTGGATGAACGGTAATATGTAAAGTTGTAGGATTTGCTCTCAGGCCGTTTGCTATACTCTGTGGGCGTGTATCCGGTGACCTCGAGGAAAACACGATTAAATGTGCGGATGCTGGAGAAACCGCATTGATACGCAATGTCAGTTATTTTCAGGTCAGTTGTGGTCAGCAGGTCCGCAGCCTGTGAAATACGAATAATGCTGAGATATCTTACAAAGCCAGTGCCGGTCATCTGCTTGAAAAGGCGCGAAAAATGACTTGATGAAAAACTCATCATTTCTGCTGCGTCATCGAGAGATATATTTTCGCCGTAATGTTCTTCAAGGAAGGTAAGTACATTCTGAAAATCTGTGATCATACTGGTACGTCTGTCCTGCATGGCTGTTTTGTCAGTGCGTTCGGGGAATTCTCTTAAAAGGTGATACCAGAAACCGCGGATGGCTGACGTGACGATCTCCTGATAGAAAGATTGCCTGTTGCCAAGCTCATCGTCCAGAACTGCGAGAAGATATTCCAGCTGTGTGTCAAGACCGCGGCTCGCGAGCCCGGCTTTACTGAAAATATGGCTTGCAAGATAACTGTATTTGTAATGAGTACTTATGAAACTTGTATCAAACAGAACGAAGTCAAGGCAGGAATCCGAAGAATGCCTGTCACAGTAATGAATATCGCCGCTGTCACAAAGGATAAGATCCCCGCTGCCTGCAGAAAAGGACCTGTCAGTCACATGAATTTCGGCAGTCCCGCTGCGCACATAAATCAGCTCTATCTCACGATGCCAGTGAGCAACGAAACTGATATCTCTGTATTGCTCATGCCATACCATGAAATCCGACTGATAATCTCTTACCTCATGAAAAGCTTTCATAAATACCCTTTCACAAATACATCCAGTGTGATAAACAACAATTTATGGCGACTTATGTTTTGACAAATGATCCCGAAACATTTCACATGAATTGGCTTTTATGATATTATAGTTGATGATATGACCAAAAACAAACTAATACTCACATTATTTCGGGGAAAATAACAACAAAAAGCAGAAATATCATTTTGATACAATTGGAAGGCTTGTTTTTGTGATATATGCACAATACAGTGGCTCATGGGTGACATATGAGCAAAAACTGACTATAACTCCATAGGAAACAGCGAGGATATATGATCGACATCGAATATAATTGATTCAGAGCAAAAGATCAGGCATGAGTATTTGGAGATGCAGGATCAAATGATATCAGTAAACATCAACATATAACAACCATCAAGGCAACGGAGGTGCATCAAATGGCAAAGAGCAGATTAATTGGTGAGTATCCTGTAATAGGGATAAGACCCGCGATCGACGGCAGAAGAGGTGTCCTTAAGGTAAGGGAGTCGCTCGAAGATCAGACCATGAATATGGCTAAGTCGGCGGCAAAACTTTTTGAGGACAATATCAGATATTCTGATGGCGAGCCGGTCAAGGTAGTCATTGCGGATACAACAATAGGACGTGTTGCAGAAGCTGCGGCATGTGAAGCAAAGTTCAGAAAAGAAGGCGTGGCGATCACACTTACAGTTACACCTTGCTGGTGCTACGGCGCTGAGACAATGGATATGAATCCACTGACGATAAAGGGTGTCTGGGGCTTTAACGGAACGGAGAGACCGGGTGCTGTTTATCTGGCATCAGTTCTTGCTACACATTCACAGAAGGGACTTCCTGCATTCGGCATTTACGGACATGATGTCTGCGAAGCTGATGATACATCTATCCCTGCTGATGTACAGGAGAAACTTCTCAGATTCGGAAGAGCATCTGTCGCTGCAGCTACAATGAGAGATAAGTCATACCTGCAGATCGGTTCTGTGACGATGGGTATCGGCGGATCTATCATCAGCCCTGAGTTCATCGAGGAATATCTCGGTATGCGTGTTGAGTCAGTCGATGAGGTGGAAATCATTCGTCGAATGACAGAGAACATTTATGATGAGAAGGAATATGAGAAGGCGCTTGCATGGACAAAAGCTCACTGCAAGGAAGGCTGGGACAAGAATCCTGAGTTCATCCGCAAGACTCCTGAACAGAAGGAAAAAGACTGGGAATTCACAGTCAAGATGATGTGTATCATCAAAGATCTTTACAACGGCAACAAGAACCTGCCTGCCGGCTGTGAAGAAGAAGCAGTCGGACACAATGCTATCTGCGGCGGCTTCCAGGGACAGCGTCAGTGGACAGACTTCTATCCGAACTGTGATTATCCTGAAGCTCTTCTCAACACTTCATTCGACTGGAACGGAGCGAGAGAGCCGTACGTCATGGCTACTGAGAATGATACTCTCAACGGTCTCGGGATGCTGTTCATGAAGCTCCTTACGAACCGTGCTCAGATGTTCGCCGATGTCCGTACATACTGGAGCGAGGATGCAGTTAAGAAGGCAACAGGCTACCAGATCGAAGGCAAGGCGAAAGATGCAGGCGGATTCATCCATCTCATCAACTCAGGTGCATGCTGCCTTGATGCATGCGGTGAGCTCAAGGATGCTGATGGAAACGGCGTTATGAAGCCGTGGTATGATGTGACTCCTGAAGATGAAGAGAAGATCATGTCTTCAACACAGTGGTGCGCAGCAGATAACGGATACTTCCGTGGCGGCGGATTCTCAGCAAGGTTCC
>JAQWCI010000077.1 GCA_028706005.1 Lachnospiraceae bacterium | reverse complement strand
CCTCAAGGATTGAGTTCACGAGATATGTCGTGGTGGTCTTGCCTTTTGTCCCCGTAATTCCTATGATCTTCATTCTTTCCGCCGGATGGCCATACCAGGCGGCCGCAATAAAGGCCATCGCGTATCTCGTATCATCCACATAGACAAGTATCGCTTTTCTGTCATCACCAAGTACGACATCGTGGCTTACAACGATTACCTTTGCTCCCTTTTCCACTGCCTCGGCCGCCAGATCATGTGAATCGCGGTTTGCGCCCTGAATACAGATAAAAAGGCAGTCCCTGCATACAAGCCTTGAATCATTGATAACCGCTGTTACCGGTGTATCAAGAGCCGCTCCTGTGTTGTCCTTTATTCTGTATTCCAGTCTTTCCAGCAATTCTCCCAGTTTCTTTGTCATTTGATATTCTCCTTGTGTATGGTCTGAATTCCGTCCGGTTTATAAATTCTTTAGAAATTTTAGTAATTCGTTATGGAGCGGACACAGCTTCGTCACAATTCTCCTGTAAAGTATTACTCAGATAGATGAAACCAATCAACTATCTCCCCCCTCTTAAGAAACCATCAGGAGCCGTGCCGGAAGGTACGGCTCTTATGGTTTCTTATACTAAAGGTCTTATTTCATCTTCTCAATTGACACCTGCACCTCTCCAAGCATTCTTTCAGCTGTATCAAGAGGGACGTTACCATTCTCTTTTGTTGTGACATTAGCCGCTGAAAAAGCAGCCGCGTACACCATAGCATCTGTCAACTGATTCCTTGAAGGAACGCCGACGACATTTTGAAGCTTATCTGCGAGGAGTGCCACGCACACATCTCCGCTTCCCACCGTATTTACAACAGGCACATATGGAACTGTCACCTTAATGATATCATTTCCATCCACAGAAAAAAGTCCCTGCTTTCCGCGCGATACCACTACACAATCTATTCCTCCCTCACGCAGATTATTTACTGCCAGAGCGATTCTCCCTTCAGTATCAAGCTTTTCTCCTGCTAAAGTCTCCAGCTCCCTGAGGTTTGGCTTTATCAGAAAAGGTTTCGCTGATGCTCCGGCGGCAAATGCCTTTCCGCTTGTGTCCAGTATCACCTTTGCGCCAGCAGTCCTGCAGATTTCAATGAGTTCCGCATAGTAATCGTCATGAAGTCCTGTCGGCAGCGATCCTGACATCACAATTGTCTTTGTTTCAGCCGTGACATCACCAAGTGCCACCCTGAACTCCTTCTCACTCTCAGCAGGTATTGCAGCTCCCGGCTCAAGGATCTCTGTCACCTCTCCGCTGTCAGTTATTATATTCAGTGACGTCCTTGTTTCGGATGGTACCATTGTGAATCTGCAGTCCACTCCAATGGTCTCAAGATAATCAAGGATGAACTTTCCGGCAAAACCTCCGAGGAACCCCAACGCACAGGCCTCCTCGTCAAGGTTTCTCAGCATTTTTGTGACATTTATTCCTTTTCCGCCGGCATATTGAACTGAACTCTTCATGCGGTTTACTTCCCCTGTTACCAGGTCATCAGCTGTCATAGTTCTGTCTATAGCCGGATTAAGTGAAACAGTCGCTATCATATTTTTGACACTTTCCTGATTCAAATTCATGTCATATTTCCGATAAATCGGAAGTCCTTTATCTGCAGCTGCAATGTATCGCGCCCGCGGAAACTGTTTATTCTGGGCTGATAAGCAAGATTAGCCCTTATAGCGCCTGCTGTACCATGCGCGCCATAAGAGGATGTCAGCGCTTCAAACGTACCGACTCCGTAAAATTCATCAAAACTCTTTGCGAGCGCTCCTGATTTTCCGAACCATATTCCCTCAAACACTCTGCCATCTTCGTCTCTGAGGTCGAACTTTACGGCATTTCCGCTCTGTCCGAGTATCCTTGCGCTTTCTATTCCCATATTCCTGCAGGCGAAGACCGGCGGTTTGTTCCCGTTGCCGCAAGGTTCCAGTTTTGCAAGTTCGCCTGTAAGCTCACTTGTTACACAGTGCGCTGCCAGCTCCATATCGAGATGCTCGACCTTCTTCATATCATCGGGGGTAAGACCGCAGTTGTTGTTAATGCGCTGCCTGAATTCATCGACATTTTCCTCTTTGATCGACAGTCCTCCGGCCATCCTGTGCCCTCCGAACTTAAGGAGCAGACCCGAGCATTCCGTCATTCCCTCATACATATCATAAGCATCTATCGATCTGCCGGAGCCCTTCAGAATGCCATCTTCACCGGACGCAGTCAAAACAAATGTCGGTCTGTTGTACTCTTCCTTTATCTTACCCGCAACTATCCCGGCCAGTGACTGATGAAGATCCTTTATCACAATGACAATAATATTGTCCTTAAGAAAATCTCCACTCGTGATCATTGTCTGCGCCTCTGCAATACCTGTGGTCTGCATTGACTTCCGACTGTCATTGAGTGCCTTAAGTTCCCCCGCCTCTTCTTCTGCGTCCTGCCCTGCGTTTGAATCTGATACACCAAAAAGCCTGAGTGCCCGTTCCGCAGAATCAAGTCTTCCTGATGCATTGAGACAAGGTCCGATAACGAATCCGGCATGATATCCGCTGAGCTCTTTGCCCTCCAGCCCATTTACTCTAATGAGCGCTCTGAGCCCCGGGTTCGATGTTTCAGCCGCTGCCCTGAGTCCGTAACGCACTATTATCCTGTTCTCATCCATAAGCGGCATGATATCGCAAACTGTTGCGATAGCCGCGAATGCCATTGCCTCATACATCTCACTGCCCCTGACACCGGCCTCTTCATTTGATATACCCCTGACTGCCTCAATAAGCTTCCAGGCCACTACGGCTCCGCAAATATCCGGAAACTGATATGTGATTTCTCCTGTAGTATCATCTCTCAGCTTCGGTTCAACTATTGCATCTGCATCAGGAAGGACTGAAGGGATTTCATGGTGATCTGTCACGACGACTGTCATTCCGAGTTCCTTTGCCCTGTTCACAGCGTCAGTTGCAGCTATGCCATTATCACAGGTAATCACCGTCTTCACACCATCCTCACCTGCTCTTTCTATCATATCGACATTAAGTCCGTATCCGTCCTTTATTCTGTCAGGAAGTATCGCATCAACGTCCCCTCCCGCAGACTTAAGTCCTGACAGCAGAATATAGGCTGAGCATATTCCATCGACATCATAATCACCTATGATCCTCATTCTGTCGCCTGAAGAAATGCTGTTCCTGATGATTTTCACCGCTCCATCCATGCCCGGAATGAGGTGCGGATCACGCAGGTCCGCTGTCGTTCCGTTCAGAAAAACATCTGTTGCGGCAGGACCGATTACACCGCGATTTCTTATTATTCTCGCAAGGATCGGCGATATGTGGCACTGCTCTGCTATCGCCGTAAAATCTCCGCCCCTGTGGGCTATCATCCAATCAGACATGGCATTTCTCCCTTTGCAGACAACAAGCGGAGGGTCTGCCGTAAACGCATCCCTCCGCAATTATTCATAATCTATTACGCATTATCCAGGCTTTACTTAGTATCTGTCTTCTTTTTCTTTCTGCCCGGTTTCTTCGGCAACTGACCTGCTGTTGCCACCTTATTGTCCGCGATGACCGCTTTTTCAACTTTCTTTGCTGTCTTGCTGTTCCCTGGTTTGATCTTCTTAAGAAGATACCAGAATGAGCTTGACAGGCAGATCGACGAATAGCAGCCAGCAACAACACCTACACCTATAGGAAGAGCAAATTCACGGATAGAAGAAACACCAAGCACATACAGAGTAAATACCATGAAGAAAGTAGTCAGCGATGTAAATATGCTTCTTGACAGGGTCTGCGTAATACTGAGATCAGCAATCGCTTCAAGATCGGCACTTCCCTGTATCTTAAGATTCTCTCTTATACGGTCGAAAATAACGATCGTAGCATTAATTGAGTAACCTACTATAGTGAGCATGCAGGCAATGAATGTACTGCCTACAGGAACACGGACTATGGCGTAACATGCAAGAACCACCAGCACATCATGAGCAAGAGCCATTACAGATGCAACACCAAAGCGCATATCCTTAAATCTGAACCAGATATATGCCAGCATCAGGATAAGAGCTATAACAAGCGCCGATGCCGCGTCGCTCTTCATTTCTGAGCTTACTGTCGAGCTTATCGTCTCTGTCTCAAAACCATCTTCAGTAACGCCGTACTTGCTCTCGAGACTTGTCTGAAGCTTATCTCTCTCTTCGACGTCGAGCGTCCTTGTCTTGAATATTACCTGATTGCTGCCGGCGACCTTCTGGACCTGAACATTACCATCACCTGTAACATCCTCAAACACAGGAACTATATCCTTGTCGATCTCGTCAAGAGAGTAATCCTTATCAAAGGTAACACTCGTAGAAGTGCCCCCGACAAAATCGAGGCTGTAGTTCAGAGCCTTTTTGCCGTTTGCGGCATTAACTCCCATAGCGACAAAACCTGACAGAATAACAAGTGCTGAAATCGTGAACAGTATTTTTCTGTGATCTACAACTTTGAGTGTCTTGTGCTGTTTTGCGATACCATAGAACTTCTCATTTCTGAAGCCTATACCATATGCGATCTTCATGAAGAATCTTGTCACAAAGATAGCTGTAAACATCGAAAGGAGAATACCAATAGCCAGTGTCTGGGCAAAACCCTTGACTGTGCCTGAGCCCCTGAGCCCCAGAACTGCAGCGGCAATCAGTGTAGTCACATTGCCGTCTATGATAGCCGAAAGAGCCTTGTTATAGCCAATACTCATTGCGGAAGAAACTGTTTTGCCTGTTGCCAGTTCCTCTCTTATACGGGCGAAAATAATAACGTTTGCGTCGACCGCCATGCCTATCGACAACAGTATGCCGGCAATACCCGGCAATGTAAGTGTCACCTCAAAAGCATTCAGGATAAGGATCATCATGAATGTATAGAGCATAAGTGCTATGCTTGCGCATGCACCTGGCAGCCAGTATACTGCGCACATGAAGATCACGACCATCAGAAGGCCAATAATTCCGGCCTTGATAGATGTGTTGATGGCATTTTCACCAAGTTGAGCACCTACTACATTTGAACGGAGCTCTTCAAGTTCTACCTTGAGGCCGCCGATACGGATTGTTGATGCCAGCTCTTTGGCGCTCTCTATGGTAGACTCACCGGTTATGATTGCCTGTCCATTCGTTATTGCAGCTTCAACATTTGGAACACTTATGAACTCGCCGTCGTAATAGATACCTATGGACTCGCCCTTTTCATAAGCTTTTGTTGTCGCATCAGCGAACTTCGTGGCACCATCATCTGTGAAGGTAAGCTCTACAACGATCTGCTGATTGCTCATCGAGTCATTCTGATATCCAGCCTGAGCGTCCGCTACATCAGTACCTGACAGCACTGCGTCGCCGTCAGCGATGATCTCGTCAAGTGTCTTCGTAAGCTTGTATGTATATGTGGATGAATCAAGCTGGTAGTTCGCATTGCCGTCATCATCAGTCTGCCTTATAAAGTAAAGTGATCCGGGTTTTCCAAGATCCTCCAGAATAGTACTTGCGTCAGATACACCCGGGATCTCAATGCTGATGCGATCCTCACCTTCTCTGTAGACCTGAGCTTCGGTGCTGTACTGCTCAACTCTCTTCTGAAGTTTGTACACCGTGTCATCCATATCTTCCGATGACGGGGTCTCATCTCCGACTGCCTGATACGTGATGCTCACGCCGCCTGCAAGATCGAGTCCAAGCTTGATATCATAAATGGATCCACTGCCTTCAAGGCCGATACCGACAAGAGAAAGATATCCCGCGCCGATAATCAGAGCAACCATTATGATAAGAGCTATGATCGCATTTCTTTTTTTCATGTTCTTCTGTCCTCCATGCTGCGGCTCGCAAAAGCGTGATCAAAGCCATTCGCAGACTTTTGTATTATACATTTCTTGACACCTAATTTCAATCCTCATAACATATAGGTATGAGCAGATATTTCCGCATTTACACTTGCAATACCAAATTCATAACTGATAAAGCTGTTGCCCGGCAAAACATGCTGAAGCTCGCTGTTTATGAAGCTGAGCACGATGGGCTGTGTCTCCAGTTGCCTGTCCCGGCAGATTCAGCAGGGTGTAAAAGCAATGGGATAAATGTTGATTACCTTTACGGCGGCCGTCCTTACCTGCCGTTCCATCCTGATATTTTCATAAGCATATCGCATTCCGGTGATTATCTTGTCATGGCGCTTTCCGACTTCAGTATAGGAGTCGACATTCAGGAGCACAGGTCTGTTTCAGAATCAGTATGGGAACGTTTCTATCCCGCTGAAGATTCAGCTATGCTCTCTTCCATAAAGGATTCATTGCAGCGTGATGATTTTTTCTTCAGGACATGGACTATCCGCGAGAGCTATACTAAATACACAGGCCGTGGGCTCGGCGAAGGCCTCAGGAGTTTTCACATTGACCGTGACAAATGCACTGTCACATCCGAAAAAGGATCACCAAAAGCCTATTATATTGAGCTCCGGCCCCCCTGTTCCGGCTACTCATTTGCCGCATGTTCAGGAGATCCTTCCGTGATACCTGATGTCAGGATGTTATGACAACTCCGTCTTCTCTTCTTCATCAGCTGTGCATGCGATATGAAGCTCATCAAGCTGCTTCTGCGTAACTTCTCCAGGAGCTCCCATCATCACATCCTGTGCGTTCTTGTTCATAGGGAACGGGATGATCTCTCTTATTGACTCTTCCCCCGCAAGCAGCATGACCATTCTGTCTATGCCTGGAGCGATTCCCGCATGTGGCGGTGCTCCGTAACAAAAGGCATTATACATTGCAGGGAATTTCTTCTTTACATCTTCTTCTCCGAGATTGACCAGTTCGAAAGCCTTCACCATGATCTCAGGATCATGGTTTCTTACAGCTCCAGATGAAAGTTCAATTCCGTTTACAACAAGATCATACTGATCTGCCATTATTGTAAGAGGATCTATCTCGCCTCTTTCTGCCTTTAGAAGTGTATCAAGTCCGCCCGACGGCATTGAGAATGGGTTGTGACAGAATTCAAGTTCTCCTGATTCCTCACCGATCTCATACATGGGGAAGTCGACGATCCAGCAGAACGAGTACTGTTCTTTGTCCATGTGACCCGGCACAGTGGCTCCGAGAGTTTTGACGAGCACGCCCGCTGTCTTCTGAGCCTGAGTCTTCTTTCCTGAGCCGAGTGCCACAAAATCGCCGTTCTTAAGTCCGAGAGATGTAACTACCGCGTCCTTCACCGGCAAAACAAATTTCGATATTCCACCTACAAGCTCCCCGTTTTCATCAATACGGAACCAATACGGTTTGCTGCCAGCCTGTACCTCAACGTCCGCAAGTGTTTTGTCTATTAGTTTTCTGGAGCCCTCAAAACCTGAAACAACTACAGCCTTAATTACCACACCGCTGTTCTCTGATGAAGAGAAAGGCCCGAAACCGCAGTCCTTAAGAGTATCTGTGACATCCTTAACTGTGAGGTCAATGCGCAGATCCGGCTTGTCGGTACCATATTTCTCCATTGCTTCAAGATAAGGTATGCGCGTAAACGGTGCTGATGAGGCACGATTATATGTCCCATATTCTGAAAAGATCGGAGGGAGTACATCCTCGAGGATAGCAAAAACATCCTCCTGCGAAGCAAATGCCATCTCCATGTCGAGCTGATAGAATTCTCCCGGTGAACGGTCACCTCTTGCATCCTCATCACGGAAGCACGGTGCGATCTGGAAATAGCGGTCAAAACCTGCGGTCATGAGGAGCTGCTTGAACTGCTGCGGTGCCTGAGGGAGTGCGTAGAACTTGCCGGGATGTTTTCTTGACGGAACAAGATAATCTCTTGCGCCTTCCGGTGAACTCGCTGTAAGGATAGGTGTCGTGATTTCAAGAAAATCATGATCCATCATCGCCTTGCGGAGCGCCGCGACGACTTTTGTCCTGAGTATTATGTTCTTCTTGACTTCAGGGTTTCTGAGATCAAGATAGCGATACTTAAGACGGACTGCTTCATCAGCCTCGCGGCTGTGATTGATCTCGAAAGGAAGCTCATTGTAACGGCAGCGGCCGAGAACTGTGACACTCTGCGGCACTACTTCTATATCGCCTGTATCCTGCTTTGGATTCTTACTTGAGCGCTCACGGACTACGCCATTTACCTGAATTGTCGATTCCTTTGTGATGTCCCTGAAAGCAGCCATCATTTCTTCATTCTCGATAACTATCTGGGTCGTGCCGTAGAAATCGCGAAGCACCGCGAATGCCAGTGTTCCGGCGACGATCCTCATATTCTCCAGCCAACCTGCGAGTGTAACTGTTTTGCCTGCATCTGCAATTCTCAGCTCACCACAGGTATGTGTCCTGCTCTGCATTATCCGTTCCTCCGTCAATTAGATTTTTTCTGAATATTCATTTCTGTCATTCTGGTCTTTTTACTTAATGGGATCCTGGTAGTACTCTTTGAATTCTTCATAGCCCTGAGTAGAGAGCTGTTCTTTCTGGAACTTCTTGTTCTTGTTCATTCTGACTACAAGGACCTGAGAGCCGGAAGCTCTCTCTTTCTGAGCCTCATTTATGGCTTCCTTAAGTCTGTCATCCTTAAGTCCTTTTTCGAGAAGGAAACAGACCTTTGCAGCCTTGCCGGGAATCTTGAATCCCTGTTCCATAAGGATAAGTATTATACGTTCGAAGCCTATTGAGAAACCACAGGCCGGCACATTCGTTCCTGTGAATTTTCCTACCATTTCATCATAGCGTCCGCCGCCACCGCAGCTGATTCCGAGTTCCGGCATAGCTATCTCAAATATAGTTCCTGTGTAATAGCTCATCCCACGAACGATCGTCGGATCAAAGACCATCCTGAACTCCGCAGATTTTGTGGCATCCACTGTATCTATGGTCTCACGAAGTGTGGGGATTACGTCATCTTCAATGTTTCCCGATAACTTCTCTTCAAGAAACGCAAGTTTGTCATCGGCCTCTTCCATTTTAACAAAAAGATCAACATATTTTGATGCAGATTCTTCTGCAAAACCTGTTTCGATAAGCTCGCTCTTAACTCCGTCGATTCCAATCTTGTCCATCTTGTCGAGGATTATGAAGACTTCATCATAACGGTCTTCCGGAAATCCGCTGTATCTTGCCATAGCTTTGAGGATACGGCGCTCATTGATTCTGATCTGGAATCCCTTGAAACCGAGGCGTCCGAGCGTTGTCGTTGTGGCAAGTATAAGCTCAATCTCCGCAAGATTTGTCGGTTCACCTATTATGTCTATGTCGCACTGCATGAACTGGCGATAGCGGCCCTTCTGAGGTCTGTCCGCTCTCCAGACATTGCCCATCTGAAGTGCCTTGAACGGCTGTGTGAGTTCATTTGTATGATTTGAATAATAACGGACAAGCGGCACTGTCAGGTCATAGCGAAGGCCACTGTCAACGAGATCATCTTCACACTTTGCTTCTTCCAGGTTAAGTTTCTCACCTCTCTTGAGGATCCTGAAAATCAGCTTCTCGTTATCTCCGCCGTTCTTGCCGGTGAGGTTCTCTATTGATTCCACGCATGGTGTCTCTATGCCCTGAAATCCGAATTCCGCATAAGTCTTCTTTATTACAGATATGCAGTAATCGCGTATTTCCATCTCGTCAGGCATAATGTCCTTCATGCCGGTAACAGGTTTTTTCTTAAGTGCCATCAGTCTTATTTCCTTCCTGCTTTATTATTGTTCAGCCTTCGATATTTTACTGTTTTGTGCAAGGGCTTGCAAGTGGCCGCTTCAATTCAGGGCCGCACTCATAAATGAGCTCCGCGCATTTATGTGCTTGTCTGCCAGGGCCGCACTCATAAACGAGCCAGGGTCGCACTCATAAATGAGTTTCGCTCATTTATGTGCTTGTCTGCCAGGGCCGCACTCATAAACGAGCTAGGGTCGCACTCATAAATGAGCTTCGCTCATTTATGAGTGTCGTGCATTCGCACGACCTACGGGCTAAGGCTAATGGCGACGGTATCTCATGCAAGCATGGATACCGTCGTCATTTGTCTTAGCCCTGCGGCCCTGGCTCATTGCTTCAGCAGATCCTTGGTAATCCTTCGCCGTAGAGGGGGCCCATGATGCGTCTGCCGCCAAGTGTTGTTTCAAGTAAGAGGGCGGGTTTTTCTTCTTCAGGCACTGCGATGACAGAGCCGATGATTGCGGCATCAGCGCCGTATTTGCTGCCGCGGATGATCTCCAGTGCCTTTGCGGCATCAGCGGGATCTACAGCTATGGCCATCTTGCCCTCGTTCCCCATATATAAGGGGTCAAGTCCGAGTATTCCGCAGAAATCTTTTACTGCTTTCTTTACAGGAATGGAATCCTGTCTGATGACTATCTGAACTCCGGCAGTCTTTGCGTATTCATTGAGAACAGTTGCAAGTCCGCCTCTTGTCACATCGCGGATCGCGTGTACTGCAGCTTCTGATTCTTCAAGGTTATGCACTATATCTACGAGCGGCGCATTGTCGCTTTCAAGTGATTCATTATCAAGGCCCATTCTCCTGCTGAGTATAGTTGCGTGATGCTCTCCGAGTGTGCCTGAGAGAATTATCACATCTCCAGGCTTTACCTGTGTGGCTTTATAGCAATGAGCGTTTCCATTAATTACTCCGACACCGGCCGTATTTATCATTACACCGCCGTCTTTCGATGCGGATTCAATGACCTTTGTATCACCTGTCACTATTATGACACCGGCTTCCCTGGCTGTTTCAGCCATTGATTTTACGATTCGTATAAGCGAGCTTACAGGAAGTCCTTCTTCAAGGATGAAGCCTGCTGTCAGGTATTTGGGTACAGCTCCGCTTGTGAGAAGATCGTTGACTGTACCACAGACCGAGAGTCTTCCGATATTTCCACCAGGATACTCATACGGTGTCACAACAAA
>JAQWCI010000233.1 GCA_028706005.1 Lachnospiraceae bacterium | reverse complement strand
ACAGCTATTCATTCGACATCATAATTGCGGCGGTACATTTCTGCTTCAGCGGCTACTTCTGTGGGTGCGGCAGATCCGGGATTTCCTTTATTCACAATCTGTTGTCGATCCTTCTCATAAGGATTCCCGGAGCCTGGATTGCATCGATCAAATGGCCAGACACCCTGTATCCAATGGGTTTTGCCGCACCGCTCGGATCCGCGCTCTCAGCGCTCATCTGCGTCTGCGTGTACTGTCATATGAGAAAACAACTTAACTCCTGAAACTGCGTCAATATCAGGACATATGACCTTTTATGGCGCCGAACTTACAATAAGGAATACAATCTCCACAACCTACGCATTCATAGTCATTTATGTTGCAGAAAGTACCCCGGTCACTTATTTCCACAACGTCTATTGCAAAATGGTCACATGAATTAGCACATGCTCCGCAACCTTTACATAAATCGGAATCAATAGTGCAGTACATGTACGGGTGTTTACTGCCACCACTGACTTTGTTAAGTGCCTGATCCTTAAGCTCTGCTGGTTTTTTCTCAATATTATCATTATTCATAGATTGCTCCTCTCGTTTAACTTCATGTTGTTTTGTCAGGTTCAATAATATATACGAACATGTGGGAAAAAAGTACGGCTCTATGTAACTTATTCATGACGGTTGAGACGGCGCCGGAGCAGTAAAGTCTCAGAGGACGTATACAAGTGTGATATCTATTGCATTGTCAAGTATATTGCCGAGAAGTAAAGTCTCAGGGGACGTATACAAGTGTGATGTTGACGATCTTGCCGCCTGCGACACGAACAGTGCAAGCCTGTGGACTGCAGGCATAATCCTTCTCACTGTTCTGCATTTCTTCAAGAAAATCACCTGCGTAAAGTTCGCGTGCCGGGTTGTCAAGATCAGAGCTGTCATCAAATGTGAAATCCTGGTCTACAGGCAAAACAGTTTTACCGATCAGTTGAAAAACATCTTCGTCATCCCATGTTTTCTCGCGGTAAACGCCGTCATCATCTGTCATAAGATCATACCCATTGCCATCAAGCCCGCCGTTTATCTGTACATAGCCATTATCTGATCTTTCAACAGTATCCACAGTTACACTGTCACCGTCTATTACAATTGTGTCGCCTGTGGCGAGCTGTGAAATGTCGACCATATCGAACAATTCATTATCATAGACTTCAAGAGCCACGACAAGAGCTCCGTCATCATCAAGATAAACATCCTGCGGCGAAAATGAGGCTGCAAATGTGCAATCTGTCAGGTTGTCAATATCAAGTGTTTCAGGAAGCGGTCTGACTATGAGCATTTTCCTGCTGGTCGATGCTTCAGCGGATGCAGGTTCAGACGTCATTCCTTCTGCAGATTCTGATTTATCTGCCACGGCTTGCTCACTTGTGGCTGCGGCGGCAGCAGACTGTGTGGTTGATGCAGCTGACTGTGCGGTAGATGCAGCCGATGACCCGGCTCCATTTTCTGCTGCTCCGCATCCTGCGAGAGTAAGAGTGCCAACAAATGCCGTGAGAACAATCCCGGCGGCGCGCGCTCTTGTCAGCTTGCCATTACAGTTGTGTTTGTGTTTCATATAGTTGATCCTCCTCGATGCTGTTATGATGTAGCGCTTCTAGATCCTTCAATATTCATTGTCGCATATATATATACGGGTTCAAGAGAAAAAAAGAACAAAATATACTTGCATTATGAAAGTGCTTCAAGTATAATCTTGTTTTGCAACGGGTTTGGAAATACACAGAATAATGGGCTATAGCCAAGCGGTAAGGCAACGGACTCTGACTCCGTCATTTCGAAGGTTCGAATCCTTCTAGCCCAGTAGTTTTTAAGGGGTTTCATAGTTAACTATGAAACCCCTTAAAATATTTCTGGGCTTGCCCAGTAAAAAATGTAGCCTCATGGTCATTCATGAGGCTACTTGATTTATATTAGGTTAGAAGGATTCTAGTCCAGTGTTTTTCTGGACTTGCCCAGTGTTTTTCTGGGCTTGCCCAAGTCAAAAAGGTCTCCGGAAATTATCCGGAGATCTTTTTTTCGGTAAATTGATTTATAAAGAGCTTTTATTATGGTAAAGCATAATGAGAAACTGGTGAACATAGGTAAAAGAACTATAAATGAAACCGGCACCTAATAATGTGAAGACTAATGCTGACACAATTGCCGAGTCTTGCGTAAATCTTAGCACAGAGCTCTTAAACTTGCTTTCGTGCTAAGTTTCGGCAGCCGGGGGCTCACGGGCGGAGCCAGATTTCGCGTAAATCTTAGCACTGAGCTCCTAAACTTGCTTCCGTGCTAAGTTTTCTTGTTGTATCCGCCCTGGCGTCAGCCGCAATCTTCCGAAATCTTAGCACCAAGCTCTTAAACTTGCTTTTATGCTAAGTTTAGGCAGCCGGGGCCTCGCGGGCGGAGCCGGATTTCGCGTAAATCTTAGCACCGAGCTCTTAAACTTGCTTCCGTGCTAAGTTTCGGCAGTCGGCGCCCCGCGGGCGGAGCCAGATTTCGCGTAAATCTTAGCACCGAGCCCCTAAACTTGCTTCCATGCTAAGTTTCGGCAGCCGGAGCCTTGCGGGCGGAGCCAGATTTCTCGTAAATCTTAGCACCAAGCTCTTAAACTTGCTTCCATGC
>JAQWCI010000232.1 GCA_028706005.1 Lachnospiraceae bacterium | reverse complement strand
CAAAACGGCTTCAGCCGATATATGGTTCAGAACGATCGATGGTACCGACTGGTGGTGCGAGCATATAGATTACACAAATGTGTTTGATGATGATGGAAGACCATTGCGTGCTTATGCTGTCGGCAAAGATGTAACAGCGACCAAGGATGCCGAAAAGAAATATCAGGAAGAAATTGAATACGAGAGTGCTACCCAAAGTGACAAACTGTTGTCCAAGGGCCGCGCAGACATGACAAAGAATATTGTGGAAAGTTATAGCGCCATAGATTCGGCAAGAGTGTTCAATGCCGGTATTTCATATGATGAAAGCATCGCAAGACTTGTCAGAGAGTGCCTCGGAGATAAAGACAGGGACATGCTCAGCCATAAAATGAACAGGGAACGTGTACTCAAAGCGTTTGCAGCCGGAGATTATGTATATAGTGCTGAGTACCGCCGCAAACTGAATGACGGCAGCGTTGTCTGGGTCAATACAACAGTCAAAACATATCTGAACCCGGAAACAAAGAATATCATGTCATTCATCTACACTTATGATGTTAATGAGCGAAAGATAAAGGACGGGATCATCAACGCAGTCACTGAGCTCGAATATGATTATCTGGCATATATTGACCTCAAGAAAAACAAGTATAAAATATACGACAGCACAAGTGACAACGGACATCTTATACCGAATCAGTCTGAGAACTATGAAGAGTCAGTCTATGAGGTCAATAAGAGGACAGTGGCTCCGGAGGATGTGGAGCGTTCGATAGAGGAAATGATTCCAGCTGGAATTATCAGGAATCTTAAGACGCAGAGAGTATTCTCGACAATGTACTCCATATATGATGATGAGCACAGAGTATACCGTAAGAGAATTCAGTATGCATATCTTGATGAAGCTGCCGGACAGGTCGTTATGACGAGAACTGACGTCACAGACATTATGGAAGAGCAGAAGAAGCAGCAGGATCTTCTGGAATCGGCGCTCCTTGCGGCAAAACAAGCCAGCAGCGCCAAGACAGAGTTCCTTTCGCGCATGAGTCATGAGATCAGGACACCTATGAATGCAATAATAGGCATGTCTGCTATTGCAGCTCAGTCAATAGGCAATGATGAAGAAATCGCTGATTGCATATCAAAGATCGGCATTTCATCAAGGTTCCTTCTGTCGCTGATAAACGACATTCTGGATATGAGCCGGATAGAGAGCGGCAAGATGCTGCTCAAGAATGAGAATATACCGTTCGAAGAATTTGTAAATGGAATAAACACCATTTGTTTTGCCCAGGCACAGGCCAGGAACATAGACTATGAGTGCACAGTAGCTCCTGATGTCGAGGAATGCTATGTAGGGGATGCCATGAAGCTTCAGCAGGTCGTCATGAACGTCCTGTCGAACGCAATCAAATTTACCCCCGAGGGCGGACGCGTGTCGATGAACATCAGTCAGAGAAAACGCATCAAGGATAATGCGGAACTCAGATTTGTAATTAACGATACGGGGTGCGGAATCTCTGAGAAATTCATACCTCATATTTTCGAACCGTTCGCGCAGGAGAACACAAGTACGACATCTAATTACGGCGGGACAGGGCTGGGACTTGCGATAAGCAAGAACATCGTGGATATGATGAACGGCCAGATCAACGTGCGCAGCATAGTGGGTGTCGGCACTGAGTTTACCGTAGATGTAAACCTTGGAATAACTGATGAGGCACGCCACAAATACAGGGAAAGAGCAAGTTATAACTTCACTGAGCTGAAGGCTCTTGTCGTTGATGATGATGTGACAGTCTGTGAGTATACCGGAATTATCCTGAAGGGTATGGGGGTTCAATTTGAGTGGGTAGACAGCGGACGCAAGGCTATTGACAAAGTTACAGCCAAATGGAAATCAAAGGAGTCATTTGATCTTGTTCTTCTCGACTGGAAAATGCCTGACATGGACGGCATTGAGACGGCACGTGAAATCCGCAGGATAGTGGGACCGGATATAACAATAATCATAATGACAGCCTATGACTGGGCGTCTATAGAACACGAGGCAAAACTGGCGGGTGTGAATCTCCTCATGAGCAAACCAATGTTCAAGTCATCACTCATGTCCGCATTTGAAAAGGTATTTGGTGACAAAAAAGAAGGGGAGCATGAAGATATAGTAACTAATTTTGATTTCACAGGTAAGCGGGTATTGCTGGCTGAGGATCACCCTCTTAACGTGGAGGTGGCGACAAAACTTCTGGAACACAGAGGTTTTGCCGTGGAACACGCAGAAAACGGATTGCGTGCTCTTGAAATGTTTACAACGACTCCAGTGGGGTATTACGATGCTATCCTTATGGATATCAGGATGCCTCAGATGGACGGGCTGCAGGCGGCCAGCAATATAAGACACTGCCGAAAGAAAGATGCAAAGACTGTCCCGATCATCGCAATGACAGCGAATGCTTTTGAGGATGATATTGAGAAATCAATGGCGGCAGGAATGAACGCACACCTTGCAAAACCCATAGAACCTGATGTTTTGTACAGCACACTTGCTCAATGGATATTCAGAAAATAACTTCCGGGGAGACACGCAGCCTATGAAAAGCACGATCATGATAGTAGAAGATGTAATCCTTAACAGAGAAATCATCAAGAGAATCCTGTGTAAT
>JAQWCI010000076.1 GCA_028706005.1 Lachnospiraceae bacterium | reverse complement strand
AAAGACATGGTAATACATAATGGAATTTATGCTTGACTGGGGAGAATATGCGGCGCGCGCCAGAGCAATGGTGGCAGAGGGGTGCGTACTGCTAAGAAACGAAGACAAAACATTACCTCTCCGCAAAAATGACAGAGTTTCCATATTCGGGCGGGCACAGTTCGAATACTATAAATCCGGAACAGGTTCAGGTGGAATGGTAAATGCTGCCTATTCAGTATCAATACCTGAAGGACTCAGTAAACAGGGGATTGTGCTGAACGAAAAACTTGCCGGCAAATATCACGCTTACATTGAAGAGAACCCATTCGACAAGGGAAAGGGCTGGGCTCAGGAACCGTTTTCCCAGATCGAGATGCCGCTTGATGACGAAACGGTCAGGCAGGCCGCTCTTGAATCTGATATTGCGATAATCATCATCGGGAGATCTGCTGGCGAGGATCGCGACACGTCAACTGAAAAAGGCAGCTTCCTGCTTTCCGACGAGGAAGAAAACGAGATTTCCATCGTGACAAAGTATTTCTCACGGACCGCTGTGCTCCTTAATGTCGGGAATATCATAGACATGAAATGGGTAGATGAGTACAGGCCAGGGGCTGTCATGTATGTCTGGCAGGGAGGACAGGAAGGCGGCAATGGAGTTGCGGATGTTCTCACAGGGGCGGTAAATCCAAGCGGACACCTGGCGGACACAATAGCGGGGGATATTGCAGATTACCCATCAACTGAAAACTTCGGTGATCCGGATCGAAATTTCTACACAGAGGATGTTTATGTAGGTTACAGGTATTTTGAGACATTTGCCAGAGACAAGGTACTGTATCCTTTCGGATTCGGCCTTTCATATACGGGTTTTGAAATGGAGCCGGTGGGATTTGATGCGCCCGGCAAGGAGATACGTGTCAGGGTAAAGGTCACGAATACAGGCGATACTGCGGGAAAACAAGCAGTGCAGATATACGTGAAACCACCTCAGGGAAGGATTGCAAAGCCGTTCAGGAACCTGGTGAGCTTTGGCAAAACAAACGTCCTGGATCCGGCAGAGAGCCAGACGCTTACATTTGTTTTTCCGGTGGAGGATATGGCGTCGTTCGATGATACCGGTGCTACAGGAGGAACTTCATCGTTCGTTCTTGAGCCGGGCTGTTACAAAGTCTATGCGGGCTTTGATGTCCGCAGCGCAAAATTTGTGGGAAAACATATGCAGGAGCAGCTTCGTGTGACTGAAAAGTGTACTCAGGCATGCGCGCCTGCCATCGGGTTCAGGAGACTGACAGCCGGCGGCGATCCCGACAATGATACAGCGAAAGCGGAATATGAAGATGTCACGGTCGCAAAGACCGATCTTAAGAAACGTATCGAAGACAACAGGCCTGAAAGCCGTGAATGCAAAGGCGACCAGGGAATACGCCTCGTAGATGTGCGTGATGGCGGACATAAGATGGACGAGTTCGTGGATCAGCTTAGTGATGACGAACTTATATGGCTGACAAGAGGTGAGGGGATGTGTTCTCCGAAGGTCACACCGGGCGTAGCAGCCGCATTTGGCGGTGTCACGGAGGAACTTAAGCATTATGGTATACCGGTGGGATCATGTTCGGATGGACCGAGCGGCATAAGAATGGATTCCGGGGCGATGGCTTTCAGCAATCCATCAGGTACACTTATAGCATGCTCTTTCAACACCATGCTGACCTCGAGGCTTTTTGAATATCAGGGCCGTGAGCTGAGGATGAACCGCATTGATACACTTCTCGGACCGGGAATCAATATTCACAGGAATCCACTTAACGGTAGAAATTTTGAGTACTTTTCAGAGGATCCGTATCTCACGGGGATGATGGCATCTGCGGAACTGCTTGCAATGCACAGGAGCGGAACTACAGGGACAATAAAACATTTTGCATGTAACAGCCAGGAAACAAAGAGAAATCACGCTGATCCTGTCGTCTCTGAGCGGGCACTCAGAGAAATTTATCTCAAGCCATTCGAGATGGCGGTGAAGAAGGGCGGAGCTTACTGCATAATGACTACATATGGCCCACTTAACGGAATCTGGACAGCGGGCAATTATGACCTGAACACCACGATACTACGCGGAGAATGGCATTACACCGGGATAGTCATGACTGACTGGTGGGCATCAATGAGCGATGATGATGGAAATGTTGATCGCTCGCATACAACTGAAATGGTCCGTGCGCAGAACGATGTCTACATGGTGACAGATGATTCAAAGAGCAATTCATCAGGAGATGATACGGCGGAGGGACTTGCTGAAGGAAGAATCACAAGAGGCGAATTACTGCGGAATGCTTCAAACATATGTCGTGTTCTGATGAATATGCCGGCCATGGAATTCTTCCTTGGGAATAATGATGAAATCGAAGAAAAGGGGAGACCCTCCACGGATGATGAAAAATGCCTGAGTCAACCATCCGCTGAAGAAAAGGACGGGTGTTGCAGGCTGGATGTTTCGGGTCTTGTTACTGAAGGCGGCACATCAGATATCTACTGTGTAACAATCCCTGATCATGGTATATACAAGCTTTCGATGGATATCAGTTCAGACCTGTCGAAGATAGCTCAGATCTCAGTGTCTGTATATGTGAACAATACTATCAAAGGCAGCTTTACGGCGAACGGAACAGAAGGAAAGGTCATAAGAAAAGAAATAGAGTTTGACTCAACTATGCAGACAGACAATTATATCAAAATATATTTTGCCCAAAGCGGTCTTAAGGTACATTCCGCAGAAGTCAGATTGAAAGAATGAAACTAAATAAATTTACGAAAATACGAAAAAGCAGATTGAAACTTTAAAACATTGAAGCCCCGGAGCATATCAGATAAAATGTAAATGCACTGGGGAAGGTGAAAAAAGCGTGTTAAGACTCCCGGCGGAGGTGAAAACCGAAGCCAGGAGTCTTTACTGTATGTAGAGATAAATTCGATAAATCCAGGACAGCATGAAATTACACGCTGGAAGCGTTCAACGCCAAAACAAGTTTTTCCGGATCCGGGGTATTTGAAAGAAATGAATTGTGGTAGCGATCGTCCGAGGTCACATCATCAAGGAACCATGATTCAGGAATATAATTCTGAGCCATATTTACTGTAGGAAACTCCACTTCAGCTACAACAAGCCCATTGAATCTGCCGCCAAAAACATCGAGCTCCACAGTAAGTGGTGTGGCTGTTTCAACACCAGTGGGCTCAAAGCCACTCATGAATGAAGGTGTTTTGATCGGAATAAGATATCTGGTCTTTGTGATGATATTTCCGTCTGACTTTGAGAGCAGATGCTCGTAGGAATCTGCAGTGAGCGGAAGATTATACTCTTCGTGAGCAAGCATTCCCTTACCTTTATATGTCATATAGCAGCTTTCGCCCTGACGGCGGACACGTACTACAGGTTCTGTACAAAGATAAGCCTGCTCTATTAGATGAAAGTCAAGCGATGACAGGTTATCAGGCAAAGCCCGGACTGTGAATTTGCGTTCTATTTCCACATCTGCTCCATTCAGCCATCAGTGGCTTTGCATCCCTGCGTATGAAAGTGTTTTGACAGCAGCCGTTGAACGTTTACCGGTCTGGGGATTGAAGTCCGCTTCAGTCTGATGGTAGCGTTTTGCCAGGAACTGCATAAGATCTTTGCGGGTGACGATGCCTATGAATGCGCCGCTGTCATCCGTTACGGGTACGAAGTTCTGTGAAGTGGCCGCGGAGAGCAGATCTTCAATATCGGAATCTGCGCGGACAGGGAGATAATCACGGAGCCTTGGAACCTTTGATATCGGTATATCCTCTGCGCGTTTGAGCGACAGATCATAATGCTCTTTGATCTCGCGGAGAAGATCGCCTTCTGTAAGTGTTCCACAATAGTAACCAGTTGCTTCATTTATGATGGGGACCGATGAGAACCGGTGTGCATCCATTTTCTCGATGACCTGACGCAGAGTGTCTGTGTCATATATATAGTTCACTTCATCTTTGGGAGTAAGAAAAAACAGAATATTCAAGACAATTTTCCTCTCAGGATTTTTTATTTGTAAACGATGCCTGCAGAAATTTTATCAGCCTCGGAAGTTCCGAGATAATGCTCAACGATCTTAAGTGCGAACGGGATAGCACATCCAACGCCACGGCCTGTTATGATATTGCCGGAAACGACTGCAGCTTCATGCGCAAGTATCGCGCCGTCCATCTGCGATTCCATACCGGGATAGCAGGTCGCCCTGACGCCATCCAGAAAACCGAGACCGGCCAGAATAGTGGGCGCAGCGCATATGGCCGCTATTTCTTTGCCATTTGCATAGAAAGAGCGGAGCCCATCGGTAAGCATGCTGCATGATGCAAGATTCTTTGTGCCCGGCATGCCGCCCGGAAGGACCAGCATATCGTAATCGTCAAAACAAATGGAATCGATCGATACATCGGCAGTGATCCTTACGTCATGTGAAGAAATGACGGATTTTTCTTCTTTCTTTATAGAGACCATCTGACATGTAATACCGGCGCGGCGCAGGATATCAACAACTGTGAGCGCTTCTACTTCTTCAAAGCCATCCGCAAGGAACAGCGCAACTTTTTTATCTTTGAGATCCATCGGTCTACCCTCCATAGCACGGCAAGTTTTAACCATTTATATTATACAGTCATCGTTATCTAAAAAGGATGAAAAGTCTATTAAAAAATAACACATAAACGTGGAATGTGTCCCCGGCCCTTATGTCATGTTATAATAATCCCCATGAAATATACGACAGCAATATTTGATATGGATGGAACAATACTTAACACGGCCGGGGATCTGAGGACGGCTCTTAACTATGCGCTTGAGAAGAGCGGGCACAGGCATGATTTCACGGAGGATGAGGTCAGGATGTTCTTCGGGAGCGGAGTGCACACAGCGATAGAAAGAGCGTTTGAGGCAGAGCACAGGGCTGACGGCAAAACATGTTTTGACGAGAAAGCCGTCGCAGGGACGGAGGAAATCTTCCGCCCTTACTATCAGGATCATTGCGCAGTAGAGACAGGCAGTTACCCGGGAATAACACAAATGCTGGAAAGGCTCAGACGGGCAGGAATAAAGACGGCAGTCGTTTCAAATAAACCGGATGAGGCGGTGAGGAGCCTGGCGAAAAAGTATTTTGATGGA
Source organism: Lachnospiraceae bacterium (assembly GCA_028706005.1). Classification (GTDB taxonomy): domain Bacteria; phylum Bacillota; class Clostridia; order Lachnospirales; family Lachnospiraceae; genus CAG-791. Next base: position 5,827 of record JAQWCI010000076.1, on the reverse strand, counting down.
CTGTTCGATTGCGCTGTAGGTGAACAGGAAGGTGTCAGAAAGAAACCGGCTCCGGACATGACGATGAAGACGCTTGATGAACTGGAAACCGACCCGGTGGCAGCGGTCTATATCGGAGATTCAGAGGTGGATATGGAGACGGCTGCAAATTCAGGCTTGCCGTGCATCAGCGTGGGATGGGGATTCAGATCGGATGAATTCCTGAAGAAACACGGCGCGGACAGAATAGTAAAGACCGCGGATGAAGTAGCGGACATAATATTGGAGGCATAGTCATGGAATTGTCAAAACCTATACTGTGGATGGTAATCCCCTGCTATAACGAGCAGGAAGTCCTTCCGGTAACTGCGCCGCTGTTTCGCGGCGAGCTTCAGGAACTTACGGACGCCGGCAAGATTTCGGACAAGAGCAGGATCCTCTTCGTAAATGATGGCTCAAAGGACAGGACATGGGAGATAATCAGTGACCTTGCAAAGGCAGATCCTCATTTTATAGGAATATCGCAGAGCCGCAACAGAGGACATCAGAACGCTGTTCTCGCCGGATTGATGGAAGCAAAAGATGTATGCGATATCACCATTTCCATAGACTGCGACGGGCAGGATGATATAAAGGCAATGGGAGCAATGGTGGACAGTTACCTTGCAGGCGCGGAGGTGGTCTACGGTGTCCGCTCCAGCAGAGAGACAGATACTTTCTTCAAACGTTTCACGGCAGAGAGCTTTTACAAATTGCTGAATAAGATGGGCGCAGAAGTCGTGTATAATCACGCGGATTACCGCCTGATAAGCGCGAGAGTCCTGGATTCTTTTGCGGATTTTCATGAAGTGAACATTTTCCTTCGCGGAATGATCCCGCTTGTAGGGTATAAGAGCGACAAAGTCTATTACGTCCGCGCAGAGAGAATGGCGGGTAAGAGCCATTATCCGCTCAGCAAAATGATGGCGCTGGCATTCGACGGAATAACAAGCCTGTCGGTAAAACCCATTTCGATCATCACAGGTTTTGGCGGAGTGGTGAGCATCGTTGGCTTTATAGGCGTCATTTGGGCGATCATCATGGCAATAATAGGCAAAACTGTTGCGGGCTGGGCTTCTATGGTATGCATAACTTGTTTTCTCGGCGGGATACAGATGCTGAGCCTCGGCGTTATCGGCCAGTACGTGGGAAAGATATATATGGAAGCAAAACAAAGGCCACGCTATATCATCAGCGAGCGCACGTGGGAACCCTACGAGAGGCATTATAAAGGATAAAAATAATTGTAATGAAATAACGGAACGGCCGGTGAGATCTATAATGACTCATCGGCTTTTTTATGTGCAAGCGGGTTATTGTGTACATGAATACAAAAAAAGTATCGAAAAACATTCCATTTCAATATAATAGTGCTATAATTTCACTTGACCGCGCTAAAGCGATGCATCAATTATTAAAAAAGAATAAACAAAAAATGCGGTCAAAACAGATTTGAACGGAGATTCAGATGAAGTTTTATCTTACCGACGGCAGGGACAGCGAATGACTGATGTGGATAAGGCGGGGGATGTTAAGTGCGATAAGCTGGAGAAACTTCTCAGGCAGTTCCAAAGATACTATACGATCAACAGGGAAACGCCTTTGGAACCGTTTACCGCCCAGGCTGAGTTCTCGGCACACGGTGAACAGTATTTCCTTATGAAAAGTGCCGTATATGCACAGATGGATTCCAGGGAATTCGTTTATTTCTATATTACCGAAGAACTTAACGAAGAGGAGTTTGCAAAGATCGATGCGGCAGCCTGGAACGACGGACTGTTAAAGGCGAATCCCAAAGAGAACCACAGAAATTCAGATGTCGTGCTATATATAATAGCGGACATGATAAGCCCTGAAGCAAAAAAACTCATAAAAAAAGCCAGACATTTCAAGAATTACCAGTTCGGGCTCCATGGATTCAGCAATTATCGTCTTGTGACTATAGAGGTGAGCAGTGGCCGGAAGATCACTAATTATCAGGGAAAGCCATTACTCAGACTCTTGTCAGATATATAATTTTTTACTTTATCGAGGAGGGAAATACAATGGAAGCGTTACTTATTATTCTTGTAGCAATCGCTCTGCTCGTCATCGGCTATATTTTTTACGGCGGATGGCTCGCAAAGCAGTGGGGTGTCAATCCTGACAGAGAGACTCCTGCTAAGACAATGGAAGATGGCGTGGATTATATCGCCGCAAAACCTGAAGTCCTTCTTGGACATCATTTCTCATCAATAGCAGGTGCGGGTCCCATTAACGGACCTATTCAGGCATCTGTTTTCGGATGGCTCCCCGTTTTCCTGTGGTGCATATTAGGCGGAATTTTCTTCGGCGGCCTTCAGGATTTCGGTTCACTTTTTGCATCGATCCGCCACGAAGGAAAATCAGTCGGTGAGATCATCAATGACACAATGGGCAAAAAGGCAAAAACGCTCTTCATTGTTTTCGCGCTCCTCGTCCTTATACTTGTCATCGCATCATTCGTAAATGTAGTAGCAGGCACATTCATGACACTTGCAGATGACGCCGGCAACATGGCACTTGGTTTTGTTACCAATCCCACTGACAATCAGACAACGGCAATGGTATCAATGCTGTTCATAGTATTGGCAGTCATTTACGGATCACTTACGAACCGCTTCGGAATGAAGACAGGCACAGCCACAGCAATAGGTCTGGTCGGTATCGTTCTCGCGCTTGTCCTTGGACTTAATGTAGGCATTGCGTTCCCGAGAATAGTATGGATCATAATTATCGGTGTATATATTGGTGTTGCATCGCTCATTCCTGTGTGGATCATGCTTCAGCCGCGCGATTATCTTTCAAGTTTCCTGCTCTATGCAATGATGGCACTGGCAGTAATCGGTATTTTCATCGCGGCTTTCGCAGGAACTGCTACATTCCAGCTCCCCGCATTTACATCATTTAATAACGAAAGCCTCGGATTCATGTTCCCGGCACTGTTTATTACAGTAGCATGCGGCGCGTGCTCAGGTTTCCATTCACTTATTGCATCAGGCACATCATCCAAGCAGCTTGACAGCGAGAAACACGCTCAGATGATCGGTTACGGCTCAATGCTGATCGAGTCAGCGCTGGGTATCATTTCACTTGTCGCCGTAGGAATGGTATTCTCAAGATATACGGCCGGCGAGTTCGGATCTCCTTCAGTCGCTTTTGCACAGGGCATCGCGCTCATGTTCAGCGCTGATGGAACAGGACTTCATTCAACAATTGCAGCGCTCCTTACACTTGCTGTTTCAGTATTCGCGCTGACATCCCTTGATACAGGCACACGTCTTTCACGTTTTATGTTCAGCGAGCTGTTCCTGAAAGACGATGAAGCTACATGGAAGGATGCAAAGGGCATCCGCAAGGTTCTTGCTCATCCTCTCTTCGGCACAACGACGATGATCGTTATTGGCTGTGTCCTCGGTGGACTCAAGCTTTCAGCTATATGGGGACTCTTCGGAGCTGCCAATCAGCTGCTTGCAGGACTTGCACTCACAGCTGTCTGCGCATGGCTCGGCGAAGTCGGCAAGAACAATAAGATGTTCTATTTCCCGATGGCATTTATGCTTGTGGCAACACTGACATACCTTATAATGAAAATTTCAAAATTGTCATCATCTATAGTATCAGGATCGGCTGTATGGGGTGACTGGTTCCAGATATTCTTCGCTATAGCAATGGTCATCCTTGCTGTATTCCTTGTCGGTGAGGCATTGAATACATTCAAGAAGCAGAAGGCGGCAAGAAAGGCAAAAGCCTGATCATAGTAACAGACAAAACATGTATGACGCAAAAGAAAACCGACAGGCTCATTGGCAACAGACCATTGAGCTTGTCGATTCTTTTTTTAAATTGATATTCTGCTTTATTATTGATCAGAACTCTTCTTTGACATAATCCTTATCGAGCTTGATCTCATCAGTGCCGTCTTTGTGTTCAAATGCGGCGAGATCAGGGTTCTCACGTTTTTCTTTAGTGTAGTTCTCGTATGAAGGTTTCTTGTGTGTCTCTTCAGCCCAGAGCTCATCTGCGACAGGTGCCCATGCTTTTGCATATTCATCACACTTATCGCAAAGGTGCTCTACTTCCTCAGGTGATTCCTCATTGGTCTGGTGAGCGCCGGTCTTAGCTACCATTTCACGCAGAAGATCAGGATTCTCGAGCATAGGGCAGGGACGCAGCTGATTGCGGTTAAAAGGCTGTCCTTCGTGGTAAGCCATGAACAGAGGACTCTGAAGCATTTCAAGAATGCTGTTCTCGTGAATGTTACTGTTGGAGAAATGTATGAACACGCATGGCTCAGCGTCTCCGCTTGAATTGATGTGGAAATAGTTCCTGCCTCCGGCAATACAACCACCGACATATTCACCGTCATTCTGGAAGTCCATTGGATAGAATTCCAGATCACAGTCCTTTGAACGATAATAGCGGATCTTCTCGATGATCATCTTGCGCTGCTCAGGTGTCGGCATAAGAGAAGGTACTGCGTTGTTTCCGACAGGCATGAGATGGAAATAGAAGCCGTAGCGGGCGCCCTTTGATGAGATGAAACGAAGGAAGTCCTCGCTTGTGACAGCATCTATATTGTCTTTTGTATAGCAGATAGAAGTCCCGAATATAATGCCATATTTCTTGAAAAGATCCATTGCGCGCATGCAGGCATCATAATGACCCTGACCACGGCGCGCATCATTAGTCTCGGGTGTTCCTTCGATTGAAAGGAAGTATGTGATATTGCCGAGCTTAACGACATCCTTGCAGACGTCCTCAGTGATGAGTGTTGAATTGCTGAACATTGCAAATTCACAGTCATTGTGTTTTGCTGCAAGTTTCTTTATATCATTCCAGCGCACCATTGGCTCGCCGCCTGTCATGAGATACAGATAGGTTCCAAGCGCTTTGCCCTGGGTGACGATCTTATCCATGTCCTCAAATGAGAGGTTATGTTTTGCACCGTATGTGCCAGACCAGCAACCGACGCAGTGCATATTGCATGCAGAGGTAGGGTCAAAGAGGATAAGCCACGGAATATTGCAATGGTATTTCTCACGGTTTGCACGGATCATCTTTGTGCCACGGAAGAAAGCCTCATAGCCGAGGTTCATGAGTGTGACCTTTGCGTAATGAGGATCTGCCTCATCAAGAATTTTGTTTATGTATTTGAACCAGCGGTTGTCCGGATCCTGAATCGCCGCACGGACTGCATCCATGCGCTCAGGTGTAGCGGCTTTGCCAAAGAACATCTGAGCCCAGTCTACGAGCTGCAGATAGAACTTCTCGCGGTCTGTTGCTGTCTCGCGATGTTTGAGGATCTGATCGACTATCAGTTCGACGGCCTTGCGCTCCGCTGCATGAGATAGGTTCTGCGTAATTGATGCCATTTGATACTCTCCCTTCATTGGAAAACAATGATACATTCTCTGAAACTTATGAATCAACGTGATTTTACTTTTAACACTAGGTCATTTTATAGCGATGTCACGGGATTGTCATTGGACAAAAAGGCATCAGTGTCGCATTTGGAAAGCATTTGCCGTATCTTTTGCGTCGCGGATACATGCCTTCTATGCTACAATAGACAGGCAGATAGAACACAGCATATATGGAGGTGGAACGCATGAATTTTCTCGAAGAGAGGATTCTTAAGGATGGGCAGGTCAGGGATGGAAATATTCTCAAGGTAGATTCGTTTCTTAACCATCAGCTGGATGTGGGAGTGTTGAATCAGATTGGTCTGACATTTTACGAAAAGTATAAAGATGCGGAAATTACAAGAATTCTGACGATAGATCGGAAG
>JAQWCI010000231.1 GCA_028706005.1 Lachnospiraceae bacterium | reverse complement strand
GCACTCCTGAATGCTGATTTCTATTATCTGAAGAGTTCTGTTCCTGACCGCCGCAATTCTCGTATCCGAACGACACGTGATCAAAACAAATGTCCCCCGTCATCGGCGCATCATTTGTTTTGACTTAATCCGCCTCTACCGGAGCATTCATTATATCGAGTATTCTGCCGATCGAAATTCCCGCCTTGCTGAGGTCAGCTATGACACGCCCGAGTGCTCGAACCGGCCACGCCAGCATCAGCGTATATGCCATGAAGGCTATAAAGTCACCTGCAGACAGCGTTCCGGCAACACTTAAGTGCGCACCGGCCACAATTACAGTAGTCATCTGAAGTCCCGAGATCAGATCGCCTGACGCCCAGAATGCTGACAGAAGTCTCATGAGCCTCACCCACAATGATGTGTATTCCTGATTCTGACCTTCAAAACGTTCACTTTCGTACTGCTCTCTTCCAAAAGCACGCACAACACGGACTCCAGTGAGATTTTCCTGCGCAATAGTGGAGAGTTTGCCTTCCTGCACATCTGCTTTTTCAAAACTTGATCCGATGCGGGAATAGAAAAAGAGCGAATAAAGAACGATGATCGGTATGAATATTCCAGCCACGAATGTAAGTCTCGGATTAATTCCCAGCATATAAGCAAGAGAGAAAATTATGAGGATCATTATCCTGAATAACTCAGTCATCTGTTCGGAAAGAAATCTTTTTATTGTATCTACATCCGATGTGCAGCGCTGAATAATATCGCCCGTCTGATTTTCTGAAAACCATGAATAAGGAAGGTGCAGGATATGGTCGAACAGCACGTCACGCATGCGCCTGACCAGCGTCTCCGCGCCCTTGGAGTTGAAGTATGTGACGCAGTAACGGAAAGCTGCAGTCACCAGTGCAACGATTATGACCGCGACAGCTATTACCCATAGATTTGAGCGCAGAAAATCAGCCCCGCCGATTTCAGCTATCCAATTGTTGATGGATGCCGGCAAAGCTGATGTACTGTCTCCCAGCAGCGTATCTACCGTGAAGCTTATGATCTTGGGGCTCACAAGTTCCAGCGCCGAAACGATGCAGGATGACAAAATGCATAAAACAAAACAGTGCAGCGCACCCTTAAGGAAGAACATTACCAGCGCGCTGCCGCTTTTAAAAGTTTTGGAGTTTTTTTCAGTATTGGTTGATGACATTTTCTTAATGTTACGATCACGGATCTATAAGAACTTCCAGTCCCAAAAGTCCCGGGCCTGTATGAACTGCCATAGATGCCGTTATCTGCTCCTTAAAAAGGATCTTTGCGTGTGGCGCGGCTTCGTGGATCATGACTTCCATTTCATCCGCTTCCTTCTTGTTGTTGCCGTGTGGAATCACCACCCAGCAATCGTTGTCTTTCGCATATCCGACCAGAAGATCGAACAGCTTTTGTTTTGCCCTGCTGATCCCGCGGACCTTGGCCGGCATGTAATAAATGCCTTCCCTGTCGCATGATATCAGCGGTTTTATATTGAGCGTGTTGCCGATAACGTATGTGACATGACCTATGCGCCCGCCCTTATGCAGATAATCAAGCGAATTCATGTAGAACATAAGGTGTGAGTCATAGCGCTTGGCCTCAAGTTTTGCCGTGATTTCGTCAAAACTCATGCCATCTTCGACCTTGCTCGCGACCCAGATCGCAAAAATGCCGCTCCCGATCGAAATATTCTTCGTGTCGAACACAAAGCTTTTAATATCTGTGTGCTCGGCCGCTACCATTCTGACGGTGTCGACCGTGCTCGAAAGATGAGGAGAGATGCACACTGCAATCATTTTGTCATAGCCGGCCTTCACGAGGTCGTTAAGAAAATCATCCACCTCTCCGGCAGACGGCATCGATGTCGTCGGAATCTCTCCGGGGAATCTGTCATATATCATGAGCGGATCAAGATCCACCCCATCAAGGTAATCGCGTTCCGGATATATTACATGCACAGGCAAAACATGTATATCATGTTCTGCTGCATAATCCTTCGGCACATCTCCGCAGGAATCAACTACTACCGCTATTTTCTGACTGTTCATACAGTGTCCCTCTTTTCAGTCCTTATGCATATGCACGTTCTCGGCATCCTGCATCCTGAGGTTCTCGTGGACTTCTCTTGCATCAGCTTTCGCTATAAGTGCATCTCTGTCCTTAGTGAGTTCCTGCAACGACTTCTGCGCCGCCGGTCCCTGCACACATCCGCCGGGGCAAGCCATGCCTTCAATGAAATTCTCAGGCAGTCTGTCCATCTTCATAAGTGTAAGGGCTGTCTTGCACTCGAGCGCACCATTGGCAACTTTGACTTTGATATTTGATGTATCTACATCTTTTTCCTTCATGCATTCGAGAACAGCTGCTGTGACGCCCGCGCTGTTGCCGAAACGTTTTCCAAATGTAGAACCCTGCTGAGTGTATACCTTTGCAGGCAGGAGCTCAATACCCTTGCCGCGGAGCATCTCATATGCCTCGTCAAAGGTCAACACGTAGTCAGCATTATTCTCAATGCCTGTATCAAGTACTTCGCTCTTCTTGGCCTGGCAGGGTCCGATGAACACCGTGATGCAGCCCGGCTCTCTTTCCTTTAGCATTCTTGAAACAGCGCACATGGGGCTCACTGTTGTTGATATCTTATCGTTAAGTTCA
>JAQWCI010000230.1 GCA_028706005.1 Lachnospiraceae bacterium | reverse complement strand
CATAAAGGAGAACTGGGAGCCGCTTCACGGCGATGTGGAATTCAGAGATGTTTCGTTCACATATCCTGACGGCGAGGAAGAAGTGCTGAGCCACTTCAGCCTGAAGGTCCCGCAGGGCACTAACGTGGCAATAGTCGGTGAGACGGGAGCAGGTAAATCGACACTCGTAAATCTGGTGTGCCGTTTCTTCGAGCCGAATTCAGGCGAGATCCTGATAGATGGGCGTGATGCGAGAGAGCGCTCGCAGCTATGGTTACACTCGAATATTGGATATGTTTTGCAGACACCGCACCTCTTCAGCGGGTCAGTCAGGGACAATCTCCGTTACGGCAAACCGGACGCGACGGATGAAGAAATAATGAGAGCGCTTGAACTTGTTTCGGCTGATGTAATCGTCGCACGCATGGACTGCGGTCTTGACAGCGATGTCGGTGAATGCGGGGATCTTCTGTCGACAGGTGAGAAGCAACTGATCTCATTTGCGCGCGCGATAATCTGCGACCCGGCTATACTGGTCCTCGACGAAGCGACGAGCTCTATAGACACAGTAACTGAGAAGGCAATTCAGGATGCCATAAAAGTGGTGACGGCAGGCCGCACCTCATTCGTTATAGCACACAGGCTGTCCACGATAACTGACTCTGATGTGATCCTTGCGGTCATGGATGGCAAGATCATCGAGCAGGGCACGCACAGAGAACTCATAGAGAAGCGAGGATACTACTATGAGCTGTACACCCGCCAGTACGAGGACCTCGCCGCAGATATGGTGTGATTTACACATTTCAATACAAATATGGGACAAGATAATACACATTTCAACACAAAAACCATGTGAAGAAACACACATTTCAATAAAAGGAAAAGGCATCATATGTTCCTACGGTATCTTAACCACTATATTGCGTTCCCCGGAATGGAGCTGTTCCTTATTATCAGCGCCGGCGTTGTGATCGCGGCGATGTCTGCCTGCCTCGCAGCAGGCATCAGGAAGGCAAAACAATATTATCCGGAGGATCAGTTCGATGTAGCAATGTCTTATGCAGAGCGGTTCTCGGAGCTTATCTTTTCATCTGCGGCAGTGCTGGGATTTGTGGCTGTCTATTCTCTTATTGACATTTTTGAGACCGATCCGGCTGCGCTTGAAATCTGGAACAAATGGAAGGATTTTCTTCTGCTGCTGTTCCTTGCACTCGCTGTTGGTCTCAACTCATTCTTTGACCATGTAATAGTGCCGCTAAGGCACCTCACGACGAGGGAGAGAAGCGGGATAAGGATGATCGGCATGCTATACATGCTGGTCATATTTGCGTATATAAAATTCATATACAATGACGACAATTATGACAGGATAATCCTGTATTTTCTGACACTCGTAATCGGACGTTTCGTCTATTTTGATGTAAGTATCTCGGACGCGGCGGGAGCCGTGAAAGATGCCGCTTCAAACATTCCATATCTTCTGCTGGCGCTCGGCTGCACTGGAGTACTTGCCTGGTACGGCTTCGGCACCGGTTATCTGCTCAAATCAAATAGTGTTGTAATGAGTCTTTTTATTGCTCATCTCTTCATGGTCACCGTAATCTTCATTCTGATGCGGACGCGAATTGTGGCGAGAATTGTTATAAAACGCTTGCCGGGATCACAGTAGGCGGCTGATTTTGAGTACTTATCAGCGATGGTAGGTGCTTTTATTATGCCCTGAAACGGCGGCGAGGATAAATGTATAATAAAACAGGCAGACATTCTGTCACCGCCATAATCTTGGCGGAAAGATGCGATGATGGTAAAATTGAAACAGTGTCATGCTATTAAGAAAGATACGAAATTTGTTTTGCAGAAGGTGCATAGATGCTGGATGGATATGACGAACTGAGGAAGGGACTCGATACGGCTTTCATCAATGGCCGTAATGATTCTAATCTTGCCTACAAGCCACAGTTCATCTCTAATGATTACGAAAAGGGTCAGAAAGTGCTCTCCTCGGTTGAAGGAGAGCTTTTGACATGCAGTGAATTTGCAATAAGCGTCGCTTTCATCACAAAGAGTGGGATAACACCGCTCCTTCAGACACTGGCAGAGCTTGAGAGCAGGCATATACCTGGCAGGGTACTGACGACAGATTATCTGAATTTCAGTGATCCTGAAGCTATGGATAAACTGGCACATCTCAGCAATATCGAACTTCGCATGTACAGGACAGGTGAGGATGCCGGCTTCCACACGAAGGGCTACATTTTCAAAAATGCGGATTTTTTCCATATAATCGTCGGCAGTTCAAATATGACGCTGAATGCACTCACGAGGAACAAGGAATGGAACGCAAAACTTGTTTCGACTGATAAGGGTCAGTTCGCAGGGGATATTCTGCATGAGTTTGAATCTCTGTGGAACGATGAACATACCCTTGGCTATAAGGATTTCATCGATCAGTACAGAACTGCCTATGACATATCGGAAAAGCAGAAAGAAACAGCAAGAAAGGCTATCGGAAACGGCAATATTGCAGACTTCGAGGCATTTAGGTTAAGGCCCAATTCAATGCAGGTGGGCTTCATAAATAACATGCGGGCACTGATAGCGGGCGGCGCCGACAAGGCTCTCCTTATATCAGCGACAGGGACAGGCAAAACATATGCGTCCGCATTTGCACTTCGCGACGAGGGCCCGGAAAAGGTGCTGTTCGTTGT
>JAQWCI010000075.1 GCA_028706005.1 Lachnospiraceae bacterium | reverse complement strand
CATGATTATCGCAAGGATAATAAGCGCGGCAAAACACTTTCCTTCCCTTGTCTTCAATCGCTGTGGGTCATGGTCACAGCTGCCCGATGGGTCATGATTACAGCTGCCCGATGAGCCATGATCACAGTTGCCTGATGAGCCATGGTCACAGCTGTCCGATGGATCATGGTCACAGTTGCCCGATTGACCGGTACAGCGCTCACTTGCTACCAATGAATAATATTTGTACAACTCCAATGAGAAGATAATAAAGACCGGCATAGCTAGACTTTCAGTCATGATGCACTCTGAATACATAGATCCGCGCGATGCGGCAAAACGATTTAGCAGCGAAACAGATGCCTGGATCAGCATGGCTGCGCATGAAATAAGAGCGCCCCTGAAATCATGCTTTCCGAAGCTCATAAATGATTCTGTACTTTTGTCAGACCTGCAGACAATTCCCGCATAGATCTCTCCGGCGGTTTTGCCGAGAAGCCATGTGGCAAAGCCCCATACTATGCTCTGAATATAGACGGCGATATAAAGATATGCAGGAATCCCGGCAAAATCCGCAGTAGCTCCGGGCACCATGCGAAGAAGCGCCAGAAATGCTGGATATAGCGGTTCCCTTGTGATATCCATTGAAATGTAGCTCTGTGAATCCACACAGATCACAGGACCATCGACAAGCGCAAAAATCAGATAGAAAATGATGCATGCGCTCAGCGATAATATGTAAAAGGCTTTTTTCCTGCGATCCATATTATTCTCACCTCTTAAAGTACTTATCCAGCAAGTTTCTGAGGTCTTCCATAGTTTCTATGCTGTTGACCTCGCCGCGGATCTTCGAAGCTCCCGGGAAGCCTTTGATATACCACGCAACGTGCTTCCTCATTTCCTGCATGGCGATTGCCGGCGCCTTATACTTCTCCTGAAGCGCCGCATGCCGCAGTATCATTTCACGGACTTCCCGCGATGAAGGTGAGGGCGCTTCGCTTACAAAATCAGGCATAACACTGACTGTACATGCCTGTTGCGCTGAGTTTTCGCTCTTGCAAAGGTATTCCCTGATCCTCGCAAAAACCCATGGGTCACCCTCTGCGGCACGTCCTATCATGACTGCATCACACCCTGTCTCATTGAACATCCGCAGCGCCGACTTGCCATCCCTTACATCCCCGTTTCCAAACACGGGAATGCCGAGTTTTGCCCTGACCTCAGCGATCTTTGCAAGGTCAGCCGCACCGCTGTACATCTGCGGCCTCGTCCTTCCATGTACAGCAACTGCTGATGCGCCGCCCGCCTCTGCCGCAATCGCGCAATCAAGGACGTTCAGTTTATCTGACGTGAAACCGGTGCGCATCTTGACTGTCACAGGGCGTGAACTATGCTCCACCGCTGCGCTCACTATCTTTTCTATAAGCTGTGGATCCTTCATGAGCGCCGATCCTTCGCCGTTATTTACAATCTTCTGCACGGGGCAGCCCATATTTATATCAAGTAAGTCAAAACAAATTCTGTCGTCATGTTCGAGAATATCTATCGCCTCTGCCATGACTCCGGGTTCGTGCCCGAAAAGCTGGAGAGAAACAGGCGCTTCCTCCGGGACTGTCCGCATGAGCTCCATAGTGTTGCGATTGCCATATGTTATGGCTTTTGCGCTTATCATTTCCATGCAGACAAGATCCGCGCCCTGCTCTTTGCACAGAATGCGGAACGGAAGATCACTCACCCCCGCCATTGGCGCCAGTATGAGTCTTCCCGGAATGGTCACATTTTTCACGCGCCCCTTTATTACGAGCGGTTCCAGAACAGACGTCATTTATTGACCCCATCTTCATCTTCCTGATCCAGGAGACTCCCGGGATCCTGATGAAGGATCTTTACTTTGTAGTAGATAGACAGTGACGAAAACAGCTCCTGCTTCTTCTTTCGCACTTCCTTTATCATGAGTCCGCAGCCTATATCGTCATACATGAGATCGCCCTCTTCACACTGCGTCTCTATCTCGACATCTCCTTCAGGAGTGAAAACAATAGTGAAGATTCCACCGATGTCTTCAGTAAAGAGCACACAGAGGATATGGAGCTCATCTTTGACACTTTCAGGCAGCCCCGCGAAAGTCCTGTTAAAGTAGTATTTTTTGTCATAAGAACTCGCGGCACAGAGAACAACGCGAACGTTGAGATGCTCATCTTTATCATTCATATTTTCAGACATATCCCTCTACGCCTCTCACTGAAACCTCTCCCCACGCTACCTTGCGGATTTCTGTATCACCATCCGGGGTCTTTACATTAACAAGCAGAGCCCCTGTCTGGTCTATTCCATCAGCCATTCCCTCATAAGGATCCTGAGGATCCAGCACTCGTACCCTGCGGCCTTTGTTTACAAGAAGCGATTCATATTTATCTTTAAGCGGTGCTAGTGACCCCGCCTTTTCAAAAGCTCTGTAATCCTGCTCGAAATGTTTCCAGACCGATACCACCAGTTTTGCCCTGTTGATGTGCTGCCCAGAAGCCAGCATCATAGACGTTGCGTTTTCCGTTATCTCAGGTGGAAAACCGGTCATATTAATATTAAGTCCATCACCTATGACGACGTCTTTAATTGTCTTTTCCTCAAGCCTCATCTCTGTGAGTATGCCGCATATCTTCTTCCATGCGCTGTCACTGTCAGAGCTGACAACGATGTCATTAGGCCACTTTATCCTGTATGAGCTGCCATTCATGCCACCGGCGGCTTCCTCCGCCGCCTCACAGACAGCAAGAGCCATAACAATTGTGACCATCGGCACAATATCCGTAGGAAGATCGGGTTTCAGCAGAATGCTCATGTAAACATTCCCGTTATCAGGCGAGATCCATGTGCGTCCCCGCCTTCCCTTGCCTTTGGTCTGCCTTACTGTCACAGCGAGCGTGCCTTCCGGCGCACCTGTGTCAGAAAGTCTCATGATCTCATCCTGCGTCGATGTGGTCTCATCCTTATAGACTACTGGATGTCCGGCCCACTCCGTCACGGCAAAAAGCCTGTCAAGCTCAGCCTGATTCAGAATATCAGAAGAATCAGTATCACCAAGTCTGTATCCCAGATTCGAGACAGACCCGATCGGATACCCATCCTCCCTCAGCTTTCCTATTGCCTTCCAGACCGCTGTCCTGGACACACCCAGTTTGTCCGATATGCGCTGTCCCGAAACATATTCTCCGTTCGCTCCGCGGAGTATTTCGAGTATTCTCTCTTTCATTCTTCCGGAACCCCGAGCGTTGCCGCCATCACAGCTTTTATCGTGTGCATGCGGTTCTCAGCTTCATCAAAGACCACAGACTGACCGCTCTCAAACACTTCGTCAGTGACTTCCATTTCTCTTAATCCAAACTTCTCAAATATCTTGCGCCCGATCACAGTGCCCTGATCATGAAAAGCGGGCAGACAATGCATGAATACGGCATCAGGCGAAGCATTCGCCATCAGCCCAGCCGTCACACTGTAGGGTCTGAGAGATGCTATGCGCTCCTCCCATGCCTCCTCCGGCTCGCCCATTGAGACCCAGACATCAGTGTATATTACGTCTGAATTTTCTGCGCCCTTCATGGGATCTGTCTCAAAACAAATACTTCCGCCTGTGGTCTCTGCTATTATTCTGCACTGCTCCGTAAGCTCTTCATCAGGGAAATAATCCTTTGACGAGCAGAGGGTGATGTTCATGCCCATCTTTGCCCCGGCTACCATCCATGAGTTTGCCATGTTATAGCGGCAGTCCCCATAGAATGAGAGCTTTATACCTCCCAGCTTTCCAAAATGTTCGCGTATAGTCAGAAGATCCGCCAGCATCTGTGTGGGATGAAATTCATTTGTAAGTCCGTTCCATACAGGCACATCCGAATTCTTCGCAAGCTCTTCAACAATATCCTGTCCGAATCCGCGATACTCTATTCCTTCGTACATCCTCGAGAGGACTCTCGCTGTATCCGCAGCATTTTCCTTCTTTCCTATCTGTGATCCTGATGGATCAAGATAAGTAGTTCCCATACCAAGGTCATGCGCCGCAACTTCAAAAGCACATCTGGTCCTCGTGCTTGTTTTCTCAAATATCAGAGCCACATTGTTGCCGCGGAACCATTCGGTGAGAGCTCCGTTTTTCTTTCTGGTCTTGAGGTCGGCTGCCAAATCAAGAAGTGCTGTGATTTCCTCCGGACTGTAATCGAGCAGCTTAAGAAAGTCACGTCCCTTCAGGGACTTCAGAATATCACTCATCTCTATTCTCCTTGCTTATGCGATTGTTTTCCCATCGCTTATGCGATTGTTTTCCCATCGCTTATGCGATTGTTTTCACATCGCTTATGCGATTGTTTTTCCATCGCATTCATTAGTATCAATAAGTCGACTGAATCATGTTAGCACAAAGACAATATGCGGTCAAAGCGCAACACTTCCTGTAAGACAGGAAGTGTGAGAGCTTCTGTTACACAGAAGCTCCAGGGTTGTTAACAAAGATAGCGTGACTGTAAACACTCCTCAATTCCACGGCAATAAAAACGCTCCGGTCATTCATTCTCGGAATTATCCGAAGCTCTTTACCCATTATCATGTAAAAATGACTTATCACAGTGTTCCGTAGAAGCAGTGTGCACCGAGTCTTGTACCACCCTTTACGCTTGCTCTGCAGAAAAACACTGCATTCCCAACAGGCTTGCTGCCTGCGATGGCATCTTTGGCTGCCTGAAGACAGTCTGCGGGGACGCCGCCTCTCGTCACAAGAGATCTGCAAAGGCCTGCCGGCTGGAACTGTCCTGACTGATAGAGAACGCCCTGAAGTGTATCAGGGAACCTGCTGCTGAGCATTCTGTTTACTACTACATTTCCTACTGCAACCTTGCCTTCGTATGTCTGATTTCCTGCTTCGTAATAGATGATTGCTCCCATGAGCTGTAAGTCATCATCTGTCATTGATGAAAGTCTGGGGTCGATTGCTGCTGCCTTTTCCGCCGCAGCCTGCGCTGCTGCCTGTGCCTCGGCTGCTGCCTGTGCTTCTGCCGCCGCCTGTGCCTGCGCTGCATCAGCATCCGCACTCATCTTTTCTACTGCCGCCTCGGCTGTGCTTACTTCTACAGCACTGGAAACATCTGCGCTCATCTGAGAAGCACTGACCTGCGTCAGATTTGTCTGCTGTATTGTGCCCGCCGGTACTGTTGTTGCCTGTACAACACCCTCAACTGCTGTTACTGTCTGTGCTGTTGCCGGTTCTGTCGTAACTGTCGTTATTACTGTTGATGCGGTCGACGATACCGCCGTAACTGTCGTTGTTGCTGCTGTTGCTGCTGTTGTTGCAGCCGCTTCGGTTGCATTTGCTGCAAGTACACTTGAAAATGAAAAACTGAAGAACACCACCGTTGCAACTAAAGCAGCTCCTGTTCTTTTCGCTTTGCTCATTCCAAAACTCATAAAATCCCTTTCATGTTTGATTTGCCTGTTTGTTGTTTCTCAGTGTGCCGCTGTTGCAGCGGATCACTGTTTCCGCAAATTGTTACGGAATTGTTTCGCTCCGTACTCGTGGATTCTATGACCGTGTAACAATTTTGTCAAATTTTATAATAGTTTTGTAAACATTGGTAACAAGTTCCGGATCATGCCCCGGTCAAAATACCACAAAGCCGCATAAACACTGACTTTCATCGACAATTACAAGCCGCGCAAAAAAGGAGCAGACAATAAGTCTGCTCCTTTCCATATTGTACTTAATCGCATACAATCGTGTTTTGTGCCATGCCGGTCAAATCAGCCGCAGCACGCATATTTACTGGCTTTGCAGCCATTTGGCAGAAGGCTAAAGTCTCTTTGACTTTTCAATAGTCGCATCGACTGCTCCCATTACTGTCCCTCTGAATGCGTTTTTCTCCAGCATTTCAACGCCTTCTATCGTTGTTCCGGCCGGTGAACACACCATGTCCTTAAGCTCTCCGGGGGTCTTTCCCGACTCAAGCATAAGTTTTGCCGAGCCCATCACGGTCTGCGCAGCGAACCTGTATGCCTGCTGCCTCGGCATGCCTCCCTTTACTCCGGCATCTGCCAGCGCTTCAATGAACATGAACACGAAAGCAGGAGAAGAACCGCTGACACCGCCCACTGTATCCATAAGAGCCTCGCTCACTACTTCAGCCATGCCACAGCCCTGAAGAATATGGAGTGTAGTTGTAAGATCCTCATCTGTGACATGCTCGTTCCTGCATACTGCTGAGCATCCTGCCCCGACAAGTGCAGGCGTATTGGGCATTACACGAATGATCTTTACCGGGCGGCTGAAATACTCCCCTATCCATTTTGTTGTTTTGCCGGCGGCAACAGATACTATAATTTCGTGTTCATCTACAGCATCTATGATTTCCTCCAGCACAACTGCCAGATACTGCGGCTTTACCGCAAGGACCAGGATGTCCGAATCGCGTGCGACCTGAGCGTTTGATTCGTCAGTCCTGATTCCATATTGAGCAGCAACTTTCTGCCTTGTCTCAGCCGTAGCCGCTGAACCCGTGATCTCATCAGGAGTGCATATTCCGTTCTTAAGGATGCCGCTGATGAGAGCCTTTGCCATGTTTCCAAGACCTATGAAACCTATTGTCATAAAATCACCTCCAGTGATCAATTATGTCTGCGTTGTCTTGATGCTTCATAAACAAGTATACCTGCCGCCATCGCCGCATTCAATGACTCGATCCTGCCCGCCATGGGAATTTTAAGCAGATGATCTGCCATTGCAGTGATCTCATCGCTAAGACCATTTCCTTCATTGCCTATAAGGAAAGCCGTACCACCGTTATATGAAAAGCTGTCATAATCTCCGGTTCCGTCAAGATGCGCCGCGTATACCATGATTCCCTTTTCTTTGAGACTTACAATGTCATTCATGAGGTCATCAGAATACACATAAGGCATTCTGAAAACAGAACTCATTGTGGAGCGCACCGTCTTGGGATTTGTCACGTCAACCGTTCCGCGGCTCATGAGAATTCCTGTCACCCCAGCAGCCTCAGCTGTCCTGAAGATCGTTCCCAGATTTCCCGGATCCTGTATGTTCTCCAAAACAAGCAATAACGGAGCTTCTCCGTTTCCGTAAAGGTCATCCGTTTTGTACTCCGGGCTCTTTGCAACAGCCAGGATTCCCTGAGGATTGCCCGTATCGCAGATCTTTCCGAATACCTCAGGCGAAACAAGTGTATACCCGGTCTTCTGCAGCTTTGCCGCCATCTGAACGTCAGCGCGCGATGCAAATTCCTCTGTAGCGTACACTTCTTCTATACTGTTGTCCGGAGTATCAAGAAAGAGGCGCATTCCTTCCACGATGAAGGCATGTTCCTCTCTTCTTGTATTAGCTCTTATCTGCAGCGCCGTGACCCGCTTCATGCGCGGGTTCGACACGGATGTAATAATCTCCATAGTGATCCTTATCTATCACAGTTCACAGGTACATATAGTACTCGATTTCGCATGTCCGTTTCGGGCACGTTCTCACTGCGTTGTTGTACGTAGCGGACGCTATATGCTCAATGCGAAATATGAATATTTCGCATAAACTTCGCAAAGCGCCGACGACAACAAAGCACCCGAAGCCGGACATTGCGCAGCTCTCGCACACTATAATTATGTACCTGTGAACTTGTATATATCTAATAATCCACAGGTGCTTTGGTCTAGCGGCTCAGCGCCTGGCTGATTTCAAACTGGTACTCCGGTATTTCCTTTGTCATCGCCAGTGCTTCCTCGATGTCGTAATCCTGGAATTTGCCCTCTCTGTAACCTACAACGCGATTTGTTTTGCCTGCTGCGATTATATCGGCCGCATATGCTCCCATGATCGACGCGTAATAGCGGTCCTTGCAGGTAGGCGAACCGCCGCGCTGCATGTAGCCTAGGATGGTGGCTCTGGTCTCTATGCCTGTCGCTGCCTCTATGCGGCGTGCCATTGAAGTCGAGTGGCCGATGCCCTCAGCGTTGATTATGATGTGATGCTTCTTGCCGCGTTTGCGGTTGTTGATGATGTTGTCGATGATGCGCTGCTCGTTATAATCATATTTTTCAGGGAGCAGAATATCTTCTGCGCCGTTTGCAATGCCGCACCAGAGAGCGATGTAGCCGGCATTGCGGCCCATGACCTCTATTATGGAGCAGCGTTCATGTGATGACGATGTGTCGCGGACCTTGTCTATAGCCTGCATGGCGGTGTTGATAGCCGTGTCAAAACCTATGGTGTAGTCAGTGCATGCAATGTCCAGGTCGATTGTTCCGGGAAGGCCTATGGTGTTGATCCCGTGTCTCGAAAGTGCCTGTGCGCCGCGGTATGAGCCGTCGCCACCAATAACTATGATTCCGTCAACGCCATGCTTGCGGCAGACCTCTGCGCCTTTCTCCTGTCCTTCCGGTGTGCGGAACTCAGCACACCTTGCGGTTCCGAGTATCGTGCCGCCCCTCTGGATGATGTCTGACACACTGTGTTTATCCATGTCGACTATCTCCTCGTTGAGGAGGCCCATATAACCGCGCTGTATTCCTTTTACCGTGAGTCCGTTACCGATAGCACGTCTCACGACAGCCCTTATTGCTGCATTCATTCCGGGCGCGTCACCGCCACTTGTAAGAATTCCGATTGTTTTGACTTCTTTTGCCATAATCTGTACCTCTTTTCCAGAAAAATACGGATTTTTCCGTGAATTAAGTTTTCGATATCATGCTATTCTCTCATGTTGTTCCCGAGCTCTTAATTACTATAACTCAAAACTCAGTTCAGTATCACATTTTCCTTTCCAAACAACGATGCGAGTTCGTCAATAAGCTCTTTGTCAGCCTTAACTCCGCAGCCGGGAGGAAGTGTCCTCATGGATTTGGGATCCGCGACAAAGATAGCGACCTGATCACGGCCTCCATGATCATCGATGACTTTCATCAGCGCTTTCTCCGCGCTCTGATATTCATCCATTGTTCCGAACCTCACCCAGAGTTTCCTCGGGACTTCGTCGAAAGTAAATATCTGCTGACAGATGAGTTTTGCATCCTTCTCATCATCAGCCTGGACCTTGCCCCTTATGAAGACTTTTCCGTCCTCGGCAAGTATTGATGAATACCTGCTGTAGTCTGCAGGGAAAACTACCACTTCGACATTCCCTGTCAGATCCTCCAGAGTGAGATAACACATCACTTTATCGTTCTTTGTGTATTTAACTTTTCTTTCGGCAATGAGCCCGCCTATGGTGACAGTGTCGCCATCCCTGACAGAAGGCACACCCGTTTCTTCATCGATCAGAAATTCCGACGCATGTTTTGTCGTATGAGCCTTCCAGAGGCTGTAATAATCCTCGAGCGGATGACCGCTGACATAGACTCCCAGCACTTCTTTCTCGAAAGCCAGCTTCATTTCCTTGTTGTATTCGCCCACATCAGGCATTTCAATTCTGAAACTTGATCTGGCTTCCTCCGGCGCAAAGTCGAACAGGCTCATCTGTCCCGCATATCCATTTTTCTTTGACGCCTGAAGGCTGTCAAGGATCTGTGCGTAAACGCACATCATCTGTTTGCGGCTCTGCCCGAAACTGTCGAACGCTCCTGCCTTTATAAAGTTCTCTATGACGCGCTTGTTTATATCACAGTCCGCGCTCGTCATCCTTTCAAGAAAATCCTGAAGGTCCCGAAACTGCCCGTTTGCAGATCTTTCTGCGACAATGTTATCTATGACCTGGCGTCCTATCCCTTTTATTGCCGTGAGTGCGTAGCGGACAGGCAGATAGACCCTGGTGCCGTCCTCTTTCCCATCTTTATCCGTGACTGTGTATGAGACTGAAAAGCCAGCTTCTCCCTCGTTTATATCAGGCGGAAGGATCGGAATTCCCATCGATCTTGATGTCAGAATGTATCCCGCAAGTGTTGCCGGGAAATCCACGACAGAAGTCATCAGTGCCGCCATGTATTCGCTGGGAAAATAGTATTTCAGGAATGCAGTCTCGTAAGTTACCACCGCATAGCACGCCGCATGGCTCTTGTTGAATGCGTATTTGGCAAAATCGACCATAGTGTCATAAATATTATTTGCCGCCTGCTCCGAAATTCCGTTTGAAATACATCCCGGTACATTCTGCTTCTCATTGCCGTATATGAAGTTGTGACGCTCTTCTTCCATCACAGCCTGTTTCTTCTTGCTCATCGCGCGGCGAACGAGGTCACTTCTGCCGAGTGAATAGCCGCCGAGATCACGCACTATCTGCATGACCTGTTCCTGATAGACAATACAGCCGTATGTAGGCTTCAGTATAGGCTCAAGCTCAGGTGTCTCATATGTTATGCTGTCCTGATTCTTCTTGCCCTCGATATATTTTGGAATAAAGTCCATAGGACCCGGTCGATACAGCGCTATACCGGCTATGATGTCCTCAAAGTGTTCAGGGTGGAGTTCCTTCATGAAGTTCTGCATGCCGGCGCTCTCAAGCTGGAAGACACCATCCGTACGCCCGGTTGCTACAGATGCATAAACCAGTGGATCGTCATCACCGATCTTCTCTATATCGATCTGTTTCATATCAGGGTATCTGCGTCTGAACTCGGCAAGACGATCTGACCCCTTATTTGTTTTGTCAGACTCCTGATCAGCCGCAGTGCCGGTTGTCCTTTCGAGTGTGCGATCCGCATAATTCACTGCGTTCTGAATAACAGTGAGTGTGCGGAGTCCGAGGAAGTCCATCTTCAGAAGTCCCAGATGTTCTATCGTAGTCATCGTGAACTGCGTAGTAGGGGAGCCGTCCTGAGCTCTTGCAAGAGGCACAAGATCCTCGGCCTTCTGTGAGCAGATGACAACACCCGCAGCATGAACTGACGTGTGCCGCGGAAGACCCTCAAGACGAAGACTCATGTCTATGAGTGTTTTGACCTTTGGATCCTCATCGTAGGATTTTTTGAATTCAGGGTTCATTTCCAGAGCTCTTGTAAGCGTTATTCCAAGCTCATTCGGTACCATCTTTGATATAGAGTCGCAGAAACTGTATGGCAGATCCATGACTCTGCCGACGTCGCGGATGACGCCCTTTGCCGCCATCGTACCGAAGGTTATGATCTGGACCACCTTATCACGGCCATATTTTTCCGTGACATAATCTATTACTTCCTGACGTCTTTCAAAAGCAAAATCCACATCAATATCAGGCATTGATACACGTTCCGGATTGAGGAAACGCTCGAAGATCAGGTT
>JAQWCI010000074.1 GCA_028706005.1 Lachnospiraceae bacterium | reverse complement strand
GTATCGCGCTTCTTGCTCTCCACTCTTTCTCTTTTTCGTCAAAACGTTCCTGCCCGCTCTTAGCCTTTTCAAGCGCCCTTTCATCGGCGCTCTTCTTCTTCTCTGCATTCTCGAGCGCCTTTTTGGCGATACTCAGCCTTGAGAATGTCTCCTCAGCTTTCCTTACACGTTCTTCAACCTTGCTGAAATTGCTGCGTTCCGCATCACAGACCTTCGACGCATCAATCTCGGCATGTTCTTTTTCATCGGCGGCATCAGTAATTTCCGGAAGTTTTGTCATCTGCTCTGACAGCGATTTCTTTTCCAGATCGAGCGATTTCATGGCCGCTTCATAAAGGGCGTACACCGATCGTATTTCATACGATACGGTTATCTGTTTTTCAAGCATTCTCTTTTTATCTGTCTCCTGCTCTATTGCGGCAAGTGCAGCGAGTTCAGTCTCAGCCTGGCCGAGCTGAAGATAACTACCTGTAAGATCCTTTGCCGTCGACTCGACGCCTTTCTTTGTATCGCGCTCAGCTTTGAGTTTATCGCGCAAAACTGCAGCCTTACTGCATTTGTCATCTTCAAATGCTGTCAGATCTTTCAGTTCCGATATGAAATCAGGAATGCCCGAGAGTATCCCTTTACCTATCATATCTTTCAGTTCCTGCAGTTTCGATCCGTGCCTGTAATCAGCTGGGATTTCCAGACCCTGCACCAGTGCCACACATTCAGCCCTCGCAGCTGAAAGAACGTTCTCGCCTTCCCTCTTCATGTCCGCAAGTCTGTTCGTTATATCATCATATATGGCTGTTCCAAATAATTTTCTGAATATTTCTTTCCTGCTGTCGGACTTCGCGCGGAGAAGCTCCATGAATTCGCCCTGCGCTATCATTGCCACCTGCATGAACTGGCTCTTGCTAAGGCCCACTATTTCTCTGAGCTTATCATCTGTATCCTTAGGCTCATACTCTTTGCCATCAGGCATTATGAGGCTTACATACCCCTGGATCTCTCTTGTCCCTGTGCCCTTATTCGCACCACGTTCTATCTTCTTTTTGTGACGCGGGACGCGCTTTACCGTGTACTCATCTGTGCTCCCGCCTCTTTCATTCGTAAAAACAAGTTCAACATAAGGTTCCACATCTATATCGGCGTACTGGCTCTGCAGAATTGTCCCTGTCTTTGTATACTCCTCTGAGCCCGCTTCGCCGTACAGAGCAAATACTATTGCATCGAAAACAGTAGTTTTGCCGGCTCCCGTATCACCTGTTATAAGAAAAAGATTCTGAGCTGTCTTTGTGAAATCTATATCGGTCTTTGCGGCATATGAGCCGAAGGCCTGCATTGTAAGTCTCCGGGGACGCATTTATGTTGCCTCCTTCACGCTGTTTATCACATCGCTCATGATCTTTCTGTCATCGTCATCCATTTCCGGATAAAACGAGCAGCACAGTTCAAAGGGATCCGGCGCCGTGCCTGTTCCCGCTGTCAAATCACTGTCACCTATATCAGTTGCATGTCTTTCTGATTCGCGCCTTATCTCAAGGAGATACGGAAACGCATCATGCAGTCTGTCCTTCATGTCAAATACATCATGCTCGACCTTATCTGTCAGCACTATGGAAACGTAGTCATCACATTTGTCCGCAAGCACTTCATCCAGCGTTCCACGGATCACCTTTATCTGTCTCAAAGGCTCCAGCGGCAGTACTGTTATCTTTATATAATCATGCCTGTCGAGGCCGCTTGTTTTGCCGGTCATCTCGACCATCACGACGCCTTTGGCCTGCCCGGCTTCGCTGACGGAAGAGCATAGAGGTGTGCCACAGTATCTGGCAAAATCGCTGCCGACCTTCATCGGTTTATGAATATGCCCCAGTGCGCAATAATCAAAACTACTTATCGCGTCCGCAGTGACTTCATCTATGTTGCCGACCGTCCTGGTCTCTGAGTCCATGCGCTCTATATCCCCGGCTTTTTTGCCCGCAGGAAGATAAAACTGATGGCTCACCAGAACATTTCGTTCCGATGTATCGACATCCTCACGAGCTATGAGACGGTGCAGAGTCTCATTATACGAAAAACTGTTCCCGTTTTCGTCAGTTCCGACGACCTGTCTTACCATAGAAGGTCTGACAAAAGGAAGAAGATAAAAATTCACGTTCCCATACGCATCGCGGAGCGTGACTTTTTCCATGTGGTCATCCTCATTTACCGGCGGCACTCCTATCATATAGACATTCTGCCTTGAAAGCAGTCCGCGAAAACAGTTCACTCTCTGCGCACTGTCATGATTGCCGCTTATCATCATGATCGCGGCATCAGGAACAGCCTTCCTGAGATCATTTATGAACTTGTCGAAGACCCGGACAGCATCGGCAGATGGCACAGCTTTGTCATATATGTCACCTGCTATCACGACTGCGTCCGGCTTATACTGTGCTGCCAGATCTGAAATTTTGCCGAATATGTACTTCTGATCTTCTTCAAGATCACGATTTATGAGCTTAAGCCCGATATGAAGGTCCGAGATATGAAAGAATTTCATAATTTCTCCAAAACACGTCTTACCGATATGTTCCTGTCCTACTTCATTTCCATCGCCGATCTGATTCCTGCCATAAGCTCATCATATGTTTCGAATGACGGCAGTTCAGGATAGTCTGCTCTGATCTTATCTGTTGTTTTGAAAAGGAACCCCGCCCTGCTCGCTTGTATCATTGCAAGATCGTTGTAGCTGTCACCCGCCGCGATGGTCTCAAAACCGATTGACTGCAGTGCTTTCACCGTATTGAGTTTTGAATCAGCTACGCGCATGCGAAAGCCCGTGATTTCCCCGTCATCAGCGACATCAAGCGAGTTGCAGAATATTGTGGGCCACCCCAGCTTCTTCATGAGCGGGCTGGCAAACTGTGTAAAAGTATCACTTATTATGATGACCTGCGTGAATGAGCGGAGTTCATCGAGGAATTCCTTTGCTCCCGGCATCGGATCTATTGTCGCTATTGTATCCTGTATTTCCTTGAGCCCGAGTCCGTGTTCCTTAAGGATACTGAGTCTCCAACGCATTAGCTTATCGTAATCAGGTTCATCGCGTGTCGTTCTTTTAAGCTCCGGGATTCCGCTCGCCTCTGCAAACGCTATCCAGATTTCCGGTACAAGTACTCCTTCAAGATCAAGACATGTAATAAACATAATCGCTTTTCTCCATTCAATTTTTTGCACTTTTATTTTGTGACATACTTCCTGTATTTTTCGTACAGTTCTTTTCTCACTGTGACATGCACCATTGTGCCGGTCTCCGTATACTCCCGTACTTCAAGGCATCCGTCTTCCTTAAGAGGCCCGAGCGCGCTTCCGTCGGAATATGGTATAAGCATATCACATTCGATACGCATTTCGCCGAGTTTACACTCAATCAGATCTGTGAGACGCATGATGTCCTTTTTGTTCTTCGCGCTTATGGTTATGATGCCGTCATCAGAACTCATTCCATCAAGATGCGGCAGTGCCTCCGCGCCTGTAATGTCGCTCTTGTTGAAAACAAATATCCTCGGCACACCACCGGCCCCGATTTCCTTAAGAGTGTCAATAGTTACCTGCATCTGAGATGCGCAGTCCGGATCAGAAAGATCAGTCACTATCAGCAGCATATCTGCATATGCCGCGTCTTCGAGTGTCGATCTGAACGCTTTTATGAGCGATGTCGGCAACTCGCTCACAAAGCCTACGGTGTCAGAGAGCAGGAACGGTCTTTGTGATCCCGGATCTATGCGTCTTACGGTCGTATCGAGTGTGGCAAAGAGCATATCCTTCTCGAGGACTTTCTTCTCTTCATCGGCTCCATAGAGATCAAGCATCTCATTGAGGATCGTCGATTTTCCTGCATTTGTGTATCCCACAAGCGAAACACGCGATATTCCGGAACTTATCCTCTTCTGCCTCTGAGTAGCTCTCTCCCTGTCTACGGCCTCAAGCTCTCTTCTAAGTTCTGCGCTTCTCTGCTCAATATGCCTGCGATCAAGTTCTATCTTTTTCTCGCCGGCTCCCTTATTACTCGTGGCACCGCTCCCGCCGCCCTGACGGCCGAGTTCGCGGTGAAGTCCCTGAAGCCTTGGCAACATATATTGAAGTCTTGCGTACTCCACCTGGAGACGCGCCTCTCTCGTCATTGCCCTTTCAGAGAATATATTCAGAATAAGTGCCGTCCTGTCCATCACCGGCAAGTCGAACGCATTTGACAGATTGCGCAGCTGTATCGGAGACAATGTTTCATTAAAAATGACCGCATCCACAGGCACACCGTCTGAATCACACATATCAATATATGCCCTGATCTCTGTGAGTTTACCGGCTCCTATGAAAGTTCCCGCATTTACAGCATCGGCATTCTGCGTGTATGTGTCCCTGACACTTAGTCCTGCAGCCTCAGCCAGTGCACCGAGTTCCTTCATCGAGCGTTCAAACTTATGGCGCGATTTTTCAGTTCCCGCCTCCCTGCTATCCTCAAGATGCAATCCGACAAGAATTACAGACGGCATGACTTCTGTTTCATTTACTGAGTTTTTATCATTACTTTTGTTCATTTGTACTCCTATCTCACAAGATAAGTTCTGTGAGGAACACTGCTATGCATGACGAGACAGCAACTTTGAAAAGGTCGCCTGAAAGCAGTGAAACTATAATTCCGACAACGAGCGCCGCCAGGCCTGACCACATGGAATCTGTTGCAGATATGATCGCCGGGAATGTCATCACTGCCAGTGTCACATACGGAACATAATACAGAAATGAACGTATCCTCACATTTGTAATTTCCTTTCTCAGGAAAACAAATGGAAGCACACGGATTGCATATATAGTTAGTGTAATTATTAGAAGTGAACAATACACGTTTTTTGTCATTTTGAAATCACCTGACCTTTCGCACTTGTTTTACCGGTTGACCCTTGTCATCAACAGGTCTTATCACGGCCGCAATGCCGGCAATTATAATTGTGAGAATAATCACACGGAAGCCTGAGGAAATTCCAGAAAAGACAGGTGATGCAGTAAACAGCCAGCTTGAGAGCATCGATACCATAACAAGTCCTGCCATGAATCTGCTTTTCTTTGAAGGCGGAATTATTATTGCAAGGAACATCCCATATAACGCGACGCTGAGTGCACTTATAAGTTGATCAGGCAGAATGTTTCCGGCAATTACACCAAGTGCTGTTCCGAGCGTCCACCCGACTACCGAAATAAAAGCCGCCGCCCATGTAAAGACCGGGTTTAGGTAACCCGGCACTGCCGACGATATTCCGAATAATTCATCAGTCACACAATAGGCCAGGACAAAACGTTTCCAGAGGGGAACATCCTCTCTGAGCTTTTGAGTCAGTGAGCAGCTCATAAGGAAATACCTCAGATTTATCACGAGCGTAGTGAGGATCATTTCCGCTATCCCCGCGCCCGCGCCGATGAGCATTATCGCTGCATATTCTCCGGCTGACGCCACCATACCGATGGACATAAGTGAGCCCTGAAGCGCATTTATCCCGGCTTCCTTTGCTGTTATGCCAAGGGCAAATGAAACAGCAAAATATCCCATTGCTATTGGGGCTCCATCCTGAAGCCCTCTTATGATCCAGCCCTTTGTATCATCATATTCAGGCCAGGCAGATTTAGTTTTGCTCATTTCCATGTCTCCGAAATCAGTTTATATTTATTTTATACTCTTTTTCCTGCACTTTTCTTGCAAAAACTGCGGACAACGTTAAACTTTAACTGATATACAGACAAATGTCACGACTTTGTCCTGAATAATTACGGTTTTAATCTGGAGGATTTTATGAGAAACTGGCGCAACAAGATGGCGGGATGGATGTATGGAAGATATGGCTTTGATTATCTGGGGCGTTTTCTTTTCGCCGTTGCTTTTATAATGATTATTTTGTCAATGTTCATAAGTTCGCTCTGGTGGCTTGATTTTGTGGGGCTTGCTCTTCTGGTATGGGAATATTTCCGGGTCTTCTCCAGAAATACCACAAAGCGTTATGAAGAAAATCAAAAGTATGTCTCTGTCACATCAGGAATCAAATCATGGTTCACTTCGATCCCTGATCGTCTGAGACAAGGCAAAACATACCACATATATAAATGCCCCGGCTGCGGCCAGAAGATCCGCATCCCGCGCGGTAAGGGCCGTATCATAGTCAGATGTCCCAAGTGCGGCAAGGAATTTGCCAGGAAATCCTGATTTCAGACAGTGAGGTAATATGTTCGGATATATTGTTGTAAATCAGCCGGAACTGAAGTTCCGCGAATTTGATGTTTATAAATCATACTACTGCGGGCTCTGCCGTGATCTCAAGAAAAACTACGGAGCTTTTGGACAAATGACGCTCAGTTATGATACAACATTCCTTGTGCTCCTTCTCACCGGTCTTTATGAACCGGAAGAAACGAACGGCGTTACAAGATGCATTGCACACCCGTTTGAAAAGCATGCAACTATATCGAATCCATACTCTGATTACGCCGCACAGATCAATACAATTCTTTCATATTGGTCATGCATCGACGATTGGAATGATGAAAGAAAGTATAAGAAACTCTTCTTCGCAAAGCTGCTTGAGGGCGGCGCCAAAAAGACTGCTGATGAACTGAAGGAAAAAACAGAAATCATAATAGACAGTCTGAAACGCCTTAGCGAGTTTGAAAAGAACCCGGCCAAAGATTTCGACACTGCTCTTGATAACGTCAGTGGTTGTTTTGGTCAGATCATGGCAGAGGTCCTGGCATACAAACATGATGAATGGGAACCCACTCTCCGCAGAATGGGCTTTTATCTTGGAAAGTTTATTTATATAATGGATGCTTGGGATGACTTGGATAAAGATCGCAATACGGGATCATACAATCCTCTCATTCCAATAGCAGACCAAATGGGATATTCCGTTAATGCATCATCAACTGATCATGTTCCCGATCAGTTCTATGAATATGTAAAACAACTACTTACCATGATGATGGCTGAATGCTGCAAATGTTTTGAGACCCTGCCTATAATCAAGAATGCTGAACTTCTGCGCAACATCCTGTATTCTGGGGTGTGGGCACGATGGAACAGCAAGACTGCCGGAAAGGAAGACAATGGCTCAAATGCCGTTGCCGATGAATAACAAATCATATGTCAGATCCATATCAGGTGCTTGGCATTTCCAGGAGTGCAAGCGACGAAGAGATAAAAAAAGCATATAGAACACTGAGCCGCAAATACCACCCGGATGCCAACATTAACAACCCCAACAAAGCTCAGGCTGAGGAAAAATTCAAAGAAGTCCAGACCGCATACCAACAGATAATGTATGAGAAGCAGCACCCTTATGCGACATCTGATCGAGGTTCCTCTCAGGGATACGGGCAGAATACATCCTCCGGAGCAGGTGGCAGCTACGGTGATAGCGGATACGGCGGAGAATACCGTGGTTACGGAGACTGGGGTGATTTCTGGGGCAATTTCGGTGATTTCTGGAATGGTTACGGTTCGCAGGGACAGGGCAGTTATGGAGGCCAGAATCAACAGGGACGTTCAAACGGCACAGAAAACGAAGAAGACCTTGCGTTCCAGGCAACTGTAAACTTTATAAATGCAAGACATTATCAGGAAGCAGTAAACGTACTTAACAGCATGAAAGAGCGCCCTGCAAAATGGTACTATTACAGCGCTGTTGCAAATTCCGGACTCGGCAATAATGTTGTTGCTCTCCAGCACGCACAGACAGCCTCAAAGATGGAGCCCGGCAATGTCAATTATCGTAATCTTGTCCAGCAGCTGCAATCAGGTCAGGGCTGGTATGAAACACGCCAGACAGGGTACAGCTCGCCTGCAGGCGGCACTGCCACATGGTGCATACGTCTTTGTCTCATTAACCTGGTCCTAAATATGTGCTGTGGGGGCTCAATGTGCTGTGGCACACCTGGCGGGGCCCAATACGGAAGATTCTAAGCAGCTTAAGTACTATACAATCCAAAATTACAGAAAACCCGTCTTGACTGAATTGGTAAATTTGTATAAAAGTCAGGCGGGTTTTCGTTATTTTCTTACAAACTTGAATTTGCTGTCTTGACCTTTGCGGTCAACTTGTATATCATTGGCTCTTAGGAACACAAAATGTTGTGGTTAAGACCGGGTGTATATTGTCTGGTCCTGAGGGCTGGTTATGGTGAGAGTAAATACAAAGTCCCTTATATCAATAATCAGAGTATCTGTCATGGCTCTTCTGCTCATGGTTCTTTCTTTTTCCATCTCTCCTGTCATAGCCAGTGCGGCTTCCGGCAGCGAATTCAAAGTAATTTCAGTTCAGTCGCCTGATGTCAGAGAATACAATTATCCGGTAGGTACATCGTTCTCGCTTATGACACTTCCCGAAAAACTTGTTGTTTCGATGACCGATGGGGACAACGTTTGGAATTCCCTTGAATCTGTTACATGGAACGGATACTATGACAGCACAACGCCCGGCGTCTACTGGATGGATTCAGAAATGACCGGTCTGTCAGATTTAGACTGTTCAAGCCTTGCACTTAATAAGCCTGTAATCAAAATAGTGCTTTCAGACAACACAAAGATTTCGCGTGTGACATCTCCTGCAGCTACTTCATACACCATGCCGACGGGCACGGGCCAGGAAGAACTCCTTGGGCTTTTTCCAAAACAACTCACTGCAGTTTTTACAACGACCACTGCCAATGTCACTTCATCTCATTCTGATCCTGAGAATGTTACATGGATATGCCGCGGCTATGATCCTCAGAAAGCCGGAGATTACAGATTCACGGCACAGTTTACCGATTCCGGATTATATGCCTCATCAATGCCATCTATAACCGTCACGCTGAGATAATAATATGACTCTACTTCTTATTGTCTTTCATTTTGAGCATTCCCCGGATCAAATGCCCGTTTGCCATATCCGCAATTCCGTCAACCTGTTTCCACCCCATTGCCCCTACCATGCGAAGGCTTCTGATTTATTATTAATAAGTTGCTTTTTTCGGACAATAAGTGCTAAAATTATCTGGTAGTTATTCAGCAAAATCACAATAGCAAAGAGGTCCTGACATGGAAAAAGCAAAAGTATACTTTACAGATTTCCGAACAGACAATGAGATGAGTCTGACATCTAAACTTCAGCGTCTTATAAAAGCTGCAGGTATTGGCAGTATAGACATGGAGAAGAAATTTGTTGCGATAAAGATGCATTTCGGCGAGCTTGGGAATCTCGCCTATCTTCGCCCTAATTATGCAAAGGCAGTCGCTGATGTTGTAAAAGAATACGGTGGAATGCCCTTCCTTACCGACTGTAACACTCTTTATCCAGGCAGCCGCAAGAATGCGCTTGAGCACCTGGACTGTGCCAACATAAACGGATTCAATACAGTGACCACAGGCTGTCAGATACTGATAGGCGATGGTCTCCGGGGAACTGATGATGTTGTTGTACCCGTACCAAACGGTGAATACTGTAAAGAAGCCTATATTGGCCGTGCAATAATGGATGCCGATGTTTTCATCAGTCTCACTCACTTCAAAGGTCATGAGCAGACCGGTTTCGGCGGAGCACTCAAGAATATCGGAATGGGGTGCGGCAGCCGCGCCGGCAAGATGAATCAGCATAATCAAGGCCAGCCACATGTAGATACTGAACTTTGCCGTTGCTGCAGGCGCTGCGCCAAAGAATGCGGTTCAGATGCCATATCATATGATACCGGCAAAGCTTTCATTGATCACGACAAATGTAAGGGGTGCGGTCGCTGCATAGGTGCATGCTCTTTCGATGCGATTTCTAATGATAATGAGAATGCTGCAGAAATACTCGGCTGCAAGATTGCTGAATACTCGGCAGCTGTCTGTAACGGAAGGCCAAACTTCCATATAAGCCTTATTGTAGATGTATCGCCTTACTGCGACTGTCATGGTTCAAACGATGCGCCGATCCTTCCCAATATCGGAATGCTCGCCTCATTCGATCCGGTAGCGCTCGACATGGCCTGTGTCGATCTGTGCCAGAAGTCCTCGCCTCTTCCCAACAGTATGCTGAGCGATAATCTAAGCAGCGAAGGATGGCAATGCCATCATGATCACTTCACAGATACCAGTCCGAATGTGCGCTGGAAGGAGACTCTTGAGCACGCAGAGAAGATTGGTCTCGGCACAAGAGAGTATGAAATGATCACACTCAAGTAATAACATCACCGCGAAAAGTAAATTACCGCAGAAAAACAGCCGCTTTGAAGCGGCTGTTTTTGTATTAGTCTGCGTTTATGGAACAGGTCAGAAGAATTTATAAATCTCCGACAATTCCCCTGAGCCATTTTTCCCAGGAAGCCATTCCCTCACCGGTTCTGGCCGATACAGGGAAGACTTTGATATCAGGATTGAGCTTCAGTGCCCTTTCCCTGCACGTCTCAATATCAAATGTGAAATACTGAGCTGTGTCGATCTTTGTGATCAGCAGGACATCGCTCTTCTCGAACATGAGCGGATACTTGAGAGGTTTGTCATCTCCCTCAGGTATGCTCAGTATCATCACGTTCTTTGCCGCTCCGGTGTCGAACTCCGCCGGGCAGATAAGGTTTCCCACATTCTCCAGAAAAACAAGTTTCAGTCCATCTGTGCCAAGTGCTCCCAGCGAGCGTGCCGTCATACCGGCGTCCATGTGACACATTCCGTCGGTATGAGCCTGAACAGCCACTGCCCCGCTCTCTTCCATTCTCACGGCATCAACATCAGAAGCTATATCAGCCTCTATCACGCCGATCTTCACATCATCCATGTCCTTCACTGTGCGCCGGAGAAGTGTAGTTTTGCCTGATCCTGGTGACGACATAAGATTGATGAGGGTAACGCCCTCACTCTTTAGTTTTGACCTGAGGTCATCGGCGTCTCTGTCATTTGATTCAGTAATTGATTTATTAAGTTCAATGATCTTCATTATTTCCACCATTACGGATCTGCCGTTCTATCATCCGTACAAGATACTCTGTCCACTCGTCGAAGCCATCGCCTGTGAGTGAGCTCATCCTGATGATATTCATATCAGGATTCAGATCAAGAACACGCAATCTCAATACTGCGAAATAAAAATCAAACGCCGGCTCTGTATCTATCTTATTGATGAGAAGGCAATCGCTGACTTTGAACATCAGCGGGTACTTGAGCGGCTTATCATCGCCCTCAGGGACGCTGAGTATCATTACCTTCAGATTC
>JAQWCI010000073.1 GCA_028706005.1 Lachnospiraceae bacterium | reverse complement strand
CGTCACGAACCCGATTTCCAACCACGCACTCTGCAAAGCTGCATACCGCACAGGCGTGAAGCCAGGCAAGGGTCTCATCATTGATGACTATAAGGCTGATTTCGGAGAAGCAAAAGATATAGAAGGGAAGGCAGATCTGCCTGATGCAGATTTTGATCTTCCTTATGATCCGGACGGAATGGCGAATGCAAACGAGCCCATCCCGGAACCGGCTGAAGTAACGCCGGCAGGGGCGCCTGTAATAGAATATGCGTCATCTGTAACAGGCAAAACAAATAATAACGGGGAGGCGTCAAAATGAGTGGAATCCTCGTAACAGTTCTGAATACACTGGTAATACTCGGTGCGGTAGTGTCAGCAATCACGGCTGTTCATTCAGAGAGACTTATCGGATCTGTTCTTGCTCTTGCAGCGACAGGTTCATTTGTTGGACTGGAATTCATTATGTTACAGGCTCCTGATGTTGCAATAGCTGAGGTTTCTGTCGGAGCTATCCTTTCGACGATCCTTTATATCATTGCACTCAGAAAAGTCCGTGAAGTCAATATCCGTGATGAAATCACAAAAGAAGATGCGGAAAGCAAAGACAAGAGTAATGATAAGGAGGTGAAGTGATGAACAGTAAGTCTTCAAAAAACCTGATTCTTATCATTTCACTTATTGCAATTCTTGCCTGCGGTGTTTCTGCCGCAATCAAGATGGCGAACAGCGCACCTACTTATGACGGAACCGGGACAGATGTGGTGGGGTTGTATGATGATCCATCCACATATGACAATTCCGGAGCTGATGGCGTTGCATCAGTCATGGTAAATGAGAATAATGATAAAACAGCTGCTGACAACGTTGTTTACAGCGTGGTCTTCAACTACAGAGGTTATGATACACTCGGTGAGTCCTTTATACTTATTGGTGCTATAGCAGGAACTATGGCTATTCTTCGCCGTGATAAGAGAAGGGGTTCCAGGAAGATCGTTTATTACAGAAAGCCTGCTGATAATTCAAAGGCGTCAGGCGCAGTCGGAATGGAAGCAGTAGGTGATAATGACCTTTCGACAAATCAGTATAAGCGTAAACCTGTTATTGTCCGTTGCTCAGTCAGCTTCCTCATGCCTCTTGCAATAGTGTATGGCTGGTACATAGTAATTCACGGAGCCATGAGCCCGGGCGGCGGTTTCCAGGGAGGTGTTCTTGCAGCCGGAACTGTATTGCTTGTTTATCTTGCATATGGTCTTACAGGCGTAAGAAAAGCTTTCAATCCGTCATTACTGCATGTTACAGAGACTTTGTCAGAGATGACATATGTATTTGTCGGCCTGCTAGGCATATTCGGAGCGATGAACTTCTGCTTCAACTTTGTTTTGTCAGGTTCTGAAGAGACAGCCATGATAATGAATGACGCTGTAGGATATCACGTCATGGCCGGCATCTGCTGCCTGCTCATTATTATGCTGGAAGCTCTTGGCACAGATGAAGTACTTCCTGACAACGGAAGTGATAATATTACTGAAAAAAGAAAGGCGGTAGCGCAATGATACTTGTAAATTACATCGCATCTTTCTTTCTGATAGCGCTCGGCTTCTATTGCATGGCCGTAAAGAAAAACCTGATAAAGATCTGTATTGGCATGGGAATTGCAGATTACGGTGCTAACCTGCTGATAGTATCTGTGGGTTTCAATCCTGGTGGAACAGCTCCTATATTTACAATGAGTGAGCTCACTCAGGCAAGCTTTTTTGTGGATCCGGTTCCGCAGGCACTTACGCTGACATCAATTGTTATCGGAGCCTGCACAACGGCAATGACACTCAGCCTTGTAATCAGACTCAAGGAAAAGTATGGCACCCTTCAGGCTGATCAGGTAAGGAGGCTCAGAGGATGACGCAGCTTTTTGATCAGTTTTATAATTTTGTCGGTACTGATATAAATCATTTTCCGATATTTGCGATTGTTACCCTTTTTCTCGGGGCATTTATAATTGCCATTGTCGGTAAGTTAAACAAAACACTCAGGAACGTCATTGTATTCATAGTGACGATAATTCCGTTCCTTCTGATGCTGTCTCTTATTAAGCCGATCATGATTGACGGCGGAGTCATCAATTACTGGATGGGTAATTGGGCACCGGTGGGAGAGTGGGCGATAGGCATAGGCCTTGAAGTTGATGCACTCAGTCTTTTCTTTGGACTTATCGTAACGCTTGCGGTCTTCATTGTGGCCATATATTCATTCACATATATGAACCGCGACAGTTCACTTGAGAATTATTACACTCTGTTCCTTATGCTGAGCGGTGCACTGCTCGGTCTTGTACTTACAGGTGACCTCTTCAACATATTCGTCATGATAGAGATAATGACTATGACAGAGGTAGCGCTTACAGCATTCCGTGTGGATTATGACGGGGCGCTTGAAGGTGCAATGAAGTACATGGTGGTCGGTTCACTCGGATCATCGACAGTGCTGGTCGGTATCGCTATGCTGTATTCACAGCTGCATACTCTTAACCTTGCTCAGATAGCGGCTTCGCTTCCGAGTCATCAGAATGCGGTCACTGCTGCGGCTTTTGCTTTCCTGTTCATAGGTTTTGCATCAAAAGCATTCCTGTTTCCGTTCCATCCGCTTGAAGCAGATGTCAACGCGGTCGCTCCGGCTTCGATTTCGATGATTATTTCAGGTGTCATCACGAAGTGCGGCGTTTATGCGATCATCAGGATATGTTACATACTGTTCCAGAATATTGAGCTTCCGGCAGTCTCGATTTCAGTGACGCTGCTCGGTGCAGTCAGCTGCTTCATCTGCGTGACAATGGCTTTCAATCAGCATAATTTCAGACGTCTGCTCGCATACCACTCTATCTCTCAGATTGGTTATGTAATCATGGCAGTAGGTCTTGGCTCAATGTTCGGACTTGAAGCAGGTCTGTTTCATGCAGTGAACCACACCCTGTTCAAGGGTCTTCTCTTCCTTACAGCCGGTGCTGTTCAATATGCTACCGGTTCAGCTGATCTTGATAAACTCGGCGGTCTTGTAAAGAAGATGCCTCAGACATGTGCCTTGTTCCTCATAGGCGCGGCATCAATCAGCGGACTTCCGCCTTTCAATGGTTTTGCATCAAAGTGGATGATCTATCAGTCAGTGTTTGAGAAGGCTTCCGAGACAGGCAATTTTGTATATGTCATTGTTGTGGTCGTATGTCTCCTTTGCTCGGTGCTCACACTTGCGTCATTCATTAAGGTCGCGCAGAGCGTGTTCTTCGGACAGCTCAATCCTGAGTTTAATAAACCTGAGGTTCACGAGGTGCCGGTTGTAATGCAGATCCCTATGTGGATCCTTGCAGGTCTCTGTGTACTGTTTGGTGTTTTCCCGAATTTCATTCAGAAATATTTCCTGACACCGGCAGCTACTGCGGCATTTAATGTCACGAATTACATCGATACAATGCTTGGTCAGGGTACAGCTGCAAAGGCCGGTATCCAGCAGACTGAGATCGGAACTGTGAGTTCTATAGGCTGTTGGCAGCCTGTAAGCTGGTTGTGGCTGCTGCTGATCATTACATGTGCTGTATGCCTTATAGCTGTTCTTGGATCAAATGATAATAAGAAGCACGCAACGGCACTTAACGCTGAGGAGAAGGTTTCAGATCTCGTCGGTGTCAAACAGTCAGGCGCCGGCAGATTAAATAATGTTGCAGCTGATGCTTCACTTAAGGGGGTGGCATCTGATCACCTTCTTTCTGATCAGGAACTTATCATTATATCAAGAGACAGGACAATTGAAGATGAGGTACTGGCAGGAGAGGATCCCAAGTATGAGAACTTCTTCTCAGGTGAAAAGTCGGAGTTCTCACAGGTCGGCGGTTCTGATCTGTTCTGGGGCTTCAAGCATGATATGCGTCATTACTTCAACTTCCAGAAAGACTGGCACAGCGGCAATGTCAATGACTACACGACATACGGTGTAGCTGCCATAGCTGTAACGCTGGTACTGGCAATATTATTCCTGTAATGTTTGTTGTACCGTCGCATAGAACACTCCGGTATAAGCGCCTTATAAGAGCGCTCCGGTATGGAGGTTACAATGAGTTTCGACATTTTATGGTTTGCATTCCACATTCTGATCTTTCCGGGATTGCTGTTTATCGTTGTTATGGGTGTACTGCTCATGGGTATCAACAATAAGATGGTAGCCCGTATGCAGAACCGTGTAGGTCCTCCCATTCTTCAGCCCTGGTATGATTTTCTTAAGTGCTGCGGAAAGGAGACAATCATTCCGAGGAGAGCACAGAAGTTCGTATTCATTGGAGCTCCGATCCTTGGCTTTGCAGTCCTCATTACAGCTGCTCTTTTCATCCCGTTTGGCGGCAGTTCAGTACTGAGCTCGACTGGTGATATTGTAGTAATACTGTATCTGCTCACATTCTGCAGCGTCATGTCAATCGTTGGTGCTGCGGCAAGCGGGTCTCCATATGCCGGCGTAGGTCTCTCACGTGAGATGGTCGCCATGATTGCATATGAACTTCCGTTCGTACTTGTTTTGCTTGCTGTTGGAAAACTTGCAGGTTCTGATTCGGCACAGGGCGTAACATTCTCGCTGGCGACTATAACCGAATGGCAGACGGCACATCTCCCTGTCATTTGCCACATAAGCATGATTCCGGCGGCGATAGCGATGTTATTTGTCATTCCGTGCGAAATTGGAATGCATCCGTTTGACATAGCCGAGGCAGAGACAGAGCTTTGCGAAGGAACTCTTACTGAGTACAGCGGCGCTCCTCTTGGAGTTTACAAGCTCACACATTGTGTCAAAGTATATGTCATGACAGCACTTTTCACGGCACTGTTCATGGGCGGCATCACAACAGGCATGGTCGTTGTAGATGTTCTTATAAAGATCCTTGTCTGCCTTGTTGTCACATTCCTTTCAATGACACTTCCTCACGCTGTATGCGCGAGATTCAAGGTTGAGCAGGTATTCAAGTTCTACTGGACATTTGTGAGTGCACTTGCACTTATAAGCCTTGTTTTGGTATGGATAGGACTATAGAAAGAACAAGAAGGAGATCTGACAATGTTTCAGAAGATGATAGATGACAGTATGAAGAGAAGTCCGTGGATCTTCCACATCAATGCGGGATCATGTAACGGATGCGATATTGAGCTGGTCTCCGTATTGACACCAAGATATGACGCGGAGCGTTTTGGCTTCAGACTCACAGGTTCACCCAGACAGGCGGATATTGTTGTGGTCAGCGGACCTATTACACTTCAGAGCCGTGACCGTATGATAAGGACGCTTGCTCAGGTTCCGGAACCGTTCTGTGTTGTGAGCCTTGGCTCATGCCCGCGCTCAGGTAATGTTTTCAAGGGAAGCTATGCTATTGATGGTCCTCTTGAAAAGTGGACGCACGTCGATGTTTCAGTAGGTGGATGCACACCGAAGCCGGAAGCAATCATAGCAGCTCTCGCAAAAGCGTCAGCTATACTCGAAGAGAAGCGCAAGGCGATGAGACAGGCCGATAAGGCGGATAAGGAAAAGAGGAGCTGAACATGTTACCTTATGTTGGTAGAGCTTTAAGCAATTTATTCAGGAAGCCGGCAACAGAGCGCTTCCCCAAGACTGATGCACCGGAACCTGCTAAGAACTACCGTGGGCGCCTTAGCTATGATCCTACAAAGTGCATTAACTGTGGTCAGTGTATAAGAGTATGTGCGCCTCAGGCCATGACACGTACAATAGAGGATGTTGACAGCGAGACTCAGAAGATCACATTCACATTCGACATGACAAGTTGCACATACTGCGGACTGTGCGCGGACTTCTGTTCACAGCATACTATAACGATGTCGAACGATTACATGATAGTAGGCACAAAGCCTGAGGATTTTATGGTCACAGGTTCATTCCTCAAGAAGAAACCCGTAGCGCCTAAGTTCACACCGGAGCAGATAGCGGCGATGAAGGCTGCTGCTGCAAAGAAGAAAGCAGAAGCGGACGCTGCAAAAGCGGCTAAGGCAGGAGAATAAAGATATGCAGAAGACACAGATTGAATCGATAACAAAAGATCAGGTAGTTCCTACAGCTGAGCAGATGAAGAAAGACGGACGACAGCTCATTATGATCCATGCTTTTATGGAAAAGGATGGAACACCTGTAGTGATGTATGATTACAGTCTCGGCGAGATCGTCAGAGAATGTGAAGTGCGCGGAGAACATGTTCTGCCGACTATCTCGGGGATATATGACCAGGCGGCTGCATGGCCGGAGCGCGAGATAAACGAGCTCATGGATATTTCGTTCGACGGACTCGATACATCGGAGCGTCTCTTTATGCCGGACAATCTGCTCGAAGGAAAGGGTCAGATTCTTGTGACTCCTATTTCTGAAATCAAGAAAGAGAACGGTTTGGACTGAGACAGATAATTACATAGACATAAAGTTGAAGCTGAGATCGGGCGTATGTCCCGGTCTCAGCTTTTTTTGAGAGTTCATAATTTGTGAGATTTCATTTTTTGCCAGCGCAAAGAGTAGCCTGGAGCCAGTGCGCTGCGCGCACAATTTCAAGCCGTCTTACACTTTGATGGACTTGAATCAGTTGATCCGTCATGCTATTCTACATGACAGGCGGAGGACATGCTCCGCAAGTATTACTCTTAGCACTATGTGGCACAGGCATTCTGCTTTTGTCTCAGGTGCATATCTATCTTATCTTCGGGAATCCCGAACAATTCACTCAAAGCAATTGAAACACGCAAACAAGTCCCATATAATTAAGGAGGAAGCAATTGAAAAAGAAAAACAACTTAACAGGTATCAGTGACGACTCAGACCATGAGAATGACTTTGAAAGTATCGGGATAACTGATAATTTCATGTTCAGTTCGGTATTTGAAAAGAACAAGGAATTGTGCAAAAGGTTGCTTGAGAGCATCCTGGGGTTCGTGTTGGACGTGCTGAATTATGCAGAACGTGAAAAGACCATATCAGCTGACAATAAGTCCAAGGGTGTAAGACTTGATATTATTGCAAGGGCTACCGGAAGGGTATACAACATCGAAATGCAGAACAGTAAGGTCGATGATATACCGAGAAGAATAAGATATTATCAGTCACTACTTGACATAGAGATGCTTCATGTAGGTGACACTTATTCAGATCTGAAAGATGCATATGTCATCTTCATCTGCAGGTTTGACCAGTTCGGAAGAGGCAAATATGTCTATCGTTACAGTACCAATGATGAGGAGGACGGGTACCCATTTGGTGATGGTGCCAAAAAGATAGTAGTAAACGCCAGTGGAGATCATGGAGAAATAACACAGGAGCTCAGAGAATTCATAGACTATATAAATGACCCTGGCACAATAGAAGAGCTGTCGCAGAGCAACTGGGTGCGTCAGGTAGATGAAAGAGTAAAGTTCAACAGGCACAGCGCAGAATGGAGGAAAGATTATATGTCATTCGAAGTCATTTTGCAGGACAAGTTCAAAGAAGGAAAAGCTGAAGGAAAAGCCGAAGGAATAGATATGGCACGCAAAGTGTATCAGCATTATTATGCTGGAGAGGACGTCAGAAAAATTGCATCTGATTTGGGCTATTCTGAAGATGAAGTCAAGCGCATACTGGAACTTAAGTAACCATTTTGGATTGTGAGAATGCGATTGGAAATGTGTTTATGAAGCGAGGCAGCCTTATGGCTGCCTCGTGGCTGATGTGCTGAAATTATTATAGCGCTTTTTCCAGGGCTTTCATGTCAGCGTCAGTTGTTGACCAGCTGGTAGCAAATCTGACAACAATATGATCTTCATCAAATTTCTGCCAGAAGCTGTATGCAATCTTGTCTTTCAGAAGATCGTTCTCTTTGTGGCTCAGAATTATAAATTGCTGATTAGTTGGTGATTCAAGGTAGAAGCGCATGTTTTTATCATGAAAGATCTGTTTCATTTGCTCGGCTATGTCTATCGCATGTTTGCTGATCTCAAAATACAAGTCATCAGTAAAGAGAGTATCGAACTGAACACCGAGAAGTCTGCCTTTGGCGAGCAACGCACCGTGTCTCTTTGATGTTGTGACAAAATGAGAAGGCTCGCCGGCATGCCATATAAATTCCGGGTTGAAGCCAGCAGGGTGAGACTTAGATTTTGTATCGGGCGTAGGAACTTCCGGAGTTTTGATCCTGGGAAAGACGACCGCTTCACCGCACAGTGCTCCGACTTTTGTACCGCCTATATAGAAAACATCGGTGAGTCTGTCTATATCTTCAAGTGTTACATCAGTATCATGGCTCATAAGTCCATAACCAAGTCTTGCTCCATCGAGGAAAAGCGGGATTCCGTATTCCCGGCATATACCGGAAATGGCCGTGAGCTCCTTCTTAGTGTAGAGAGTGCCATATTCTGTAGGATGTGAAATGTAGACCATGCCGGGTGTTACCATATGCTCATGGTTTCCGTCATTGTAAAAATCCTCGAGATACTGTCTGAGTGTTGATGCCTTGATTTTGCCATAGTTTTCATCACTGTCACAGTCAATGGCCAGCACCTTGTGCCCGGTGCCCTCTATAGCACCAGCTTCGTGAAGCGCGACATGACCTGTAGTAGCAGCTATTACGCCGTCATATTCGTGAAGGTATGATGTTATGATCACAGAGTTTGTCTGTGTTCCGCCTACAAGAAAGAAAACATCGGCATACTTGTCACCTGTTGCTGTTCGGATCTTATCAGCAGAGCTCTTACAATAACAGTCACTTCCGTAGCCGGGAAGTGCTTCAAGATTTGTTCTTACAAGCGCATCCAGCACTTTGGGATGCGCACCTGTTATATAGTCACTTTCAAAAGACACCATTATGAAACCTCCGCTAAATTGATTTTTTATAATTTTAGCACCTTTACGTGCTAATGTATGTGGGAGTTACATAGTGATCAAAACTATTGAGTAATTGTTATTTAAGTTCTTATTCACCGGAATTTCACATTTATGAGGTTATAATGTGATGATATAAGGGAGGAAGATACATTATGGTTTCATGCTTGCATGAAAACTATAATGTATCTGACGACCGGCCGGACATGGGAAAGAAGCGAAGCGGAATCCCTATGCCGGTAGAATTGCGGAGCAATTCGGATATCATCACAAACCGGAAAATGGAAAAAGGAAGACAGCGTATTGGAAGAGAGTATATATGGGAAGCAGCTCCCGGAACTTGAAAAAGTAAAGACTCATCTCATGGATGAGATAGACAGCGTGAGAAACAGGATGCAGGCAGAGACTGGCATCGACCCGGTTGAGCACTGCCTGGCGCGGATAAAGTCAGAGGACAGCATGCGTGAGAAGTGCAGAAGAAAGGGATTTCCGGAGACAACGGAGTCGGCGCTCACAAAGATATATGACGCAGTGGGAATACGCGTTGTCTGCGCATTTATCAATGATGTATACGCAATACGAGATCATTTGGCAACGTTATCTGATGTCGAGATAATTGAAGAGAAGGATTACATCCGTCACGCCAAACCAAATGGGTACAGGAGTTATCACATGATCCTCAGGGTGAACGACAGCGACAGCGGAGGCGCGGTATATGCCGAGATTCAGCTCAGGACGATTTCTCAGGACACATGGGCGGCTCTTGAACACCAGCTTCGTTACAAGCAAAACATAAGCGGCAATACAGAACTCATTGCGGAAGAGCTGAAGAGATGTGCAGATGAGCTGGCATCTACTGACATTTCCATGCAGACATTGCGAGATACGATAAACTCGGGCGGGAATTGCAAAACAAGTTCTGTGCAGAGTATATGAATAAGTGTGAATCAAAACATGCAAAATATGGGATAACCATACAGAAATATGGAATGACCATGCAGAAATATGGAATAACCATACAGAAATATGGAATTACCATGCAGAAATATGGAATCACCATACAGAAACATGGAATTACCATACAGAAATATAGAATAACCATGCGGATAGTACAGATGTACAGCAGAACAAAACAAAGGTATTCGGAGGAATAAATTGAAAATATTACTTGCTGAAGATACAAGGGATCTGAATCGAGTTGAGACCGTCGCGCTTGAGCACGAAGGTTTTGATGTTGATTCTGTATTTGACGGCGTGGAAGCTCTTGAAAAGATGAGTGAAAACGGGTATGACGCTATAGTGCTGGATATAATGATGCCGAAGAAAGATGGGCTTGAAGTTTTGACTGAAATGCGCGCGCGCAATATAGTGACGCCGACTTTGATGCTCACTGCCAAAACAGAGATCGACGATCGCGTAGCGGGACTTGATGCCGGTGCAGATGATTATCTGACAAAACCTTTTGCAATGAAAGAGTTTCTCGCGCGGGTCAGAGCTATGACAAGACGCAAAACAGTTTACGCCGCCAGGAAACTCAAGTTTGGAGATTTCTCACTCGACAGTGAGAACTTCGAACTTGCATGTGAGAACTCGATGAGACTTTCGGTCAAGGAGTTCGAGCTCCTGCAGACACTCGTTCTCAATTCCGACCATGAGGTAGATACAGATTACCTTCTCGAACATGTGTGGGAAGGAGTCGATAATGCGGACGGTGAAACCGTATGGCTCTATATTTCATACCTCAGGGGAAAACTTAAGTCAATTGCATCAAATGTTTTGATAGAGGGCGAGAGGGACGGGAATTATCGCCTGGTAACAGAAGGCTAGCATAAAGGGAAGGAGCCAAAACTTGAACGAAAGGTCGATAAAGCGTCTGAGACGCAGATTTGTAATTCTGGCGATGCTCACATTGAGCCTGGTAATGCTGCTCATCGGCGGGATGATCTTCCTTGTGAACTATTCTGTAGTTCGCAGTCAGGTCAAGGATACGCTGGATTACATCATTGAGAACGACGGCAATATTCAGGATGCTCAGATTATAGAAATGGCCGGCCAGGATGCGAGCCAGGGCGCAGGGCAGGGTATCAGTCAGGGAGCAGGTTCAGACCAGGGCGCGGGCCAGGGTATCAGTCAGAGCGCAGGCCAGGGATTGTCTCAGAGTGCGGTACAGGATGCGAGCCAGGATGCCAGTCAGAGTGCAGCTCAGGGTGCCGCGCAGAATTCAGCCCAGGC
Organism: Lachnospiraceae bacterium; assembly: GCA_028706005.1. Classification (GTDB taxonomy): domain Bacteria; phylum Bacillota; class Clostridia; order Lachnospirales; family Lachnospiraceae; genus CAG-791. Next base: position 274 of record JAQWCI010000073.1, on the reverse strand, counting down.
TGCCAGCGATGACCAGATGCAGGAAATCGAACTTCCGACAAATGACTACAATGTCATTCACTTCCTTTATGAGATATTCGGCACGGAACAGTATGATTATGATTCTCCTGAATTCAGCTTCTCAACGAGATATTTTGCTGTCTCGCTGGATTCGAATGAATACGTGACAGAAATCAAAACAAATCACATCGAAGATATTACACAGCCCGATGCGGAGTACTATGCAAAATATGCATTGAGGAACAGATTCGGTTTTGGCAGGACCGGCGTCTAT
>JAQWCI010000229.1 GCA_028706005.1 Lachnospiraceae bacterium | reverse complement strand
GCTTGGTGCTAAGATTTCGCAAGATTGCGGCAGACGCCAGGGCGTACACGACGAGAAAACTTAGCATGAAAGCAAGTTTAAGAGCTTGGTGCTAAGATTTACGCGAGACCCATCTACGACAAAAGTCGGGGAAAGCCCGTATAAATGGCTTTCCCCGACTCTACTATCTTGTCAGTTACTTCTTCTTTCTCTTAATTACCACCACTCCGGCTATGCAGGCTGCTGCAGCCAATGCTGCCACCACAATGATCACCGTACTGGCGAAGATGTGCCAGTCTTTGCAGTATCATTCGCATCTGTATCATCTGCGGATGAAACCGCCTCGCTCTCAGTCTGCGATGAAGCATCATCAGAAGATGTAACATCTTCACCTGATGTACTTGCTGCATCTGTTGCTGATGTAGTTATTTCATCAGATGTCGTGACTGCTGTAATTTCATCAGGAACCGCTACTTCGTAATCACTCCAGCTTACTGCTGCCACAGCGCCTGAAAGATCAACATCTGTGCTGTATGTGCCTGTAACTGTTATCGTATACTCGCTGTCGCCATCGACATAACTTGTTCCGTCAGAGCCGACAATGCTTACTGTTTTGCCGTCTAAATCAACAATTGTTCCCGCTGAATAAAGATTTGTTACAGTGCTGTCTCCTGTCACATTCCATGTGGATGAATCATCTACATAAACCGTGCAATAACCGTCACCGCCGTCTCCGGCATATGTTTCGTCATCAAGCACTGCGCCTGTAAGAGTTGACCCATCTGTCATGTAGAAATCAAGCTGTGAAATGCTGTCCCATATCACGTCGCCGTTCATCGTCTGCTGAACAGCCGTGAAGTCGCAATCGGCTCCGTTCTCTCCTGTCGTGCCCCAGCCACGTTCATTTGAGTTGCCTGTAGCCCTCAGGAAATACTCACAGTCATCAGCCTGAGTTATCGCCACATTATTCAGGTAAAAATCGCTCTCTGTGTTTGTCGTGTAGAACAGGCCGCCGTTCTCAGAATTAAGAGATCCGCCTGTCATGTAATAACTTGAATTGCCGACTTCAGAGTCACCTGACATGCTCTGATACAGGATTACCGACCATGTCGAATCATTCTGGTCATCATCCGACATATTTGATGTAAGGTCGCAATCGAAAAGTCTTAATGCATTTAAGCCTTCAATACAGACACCCTCCGAGCCGTTCGCTGTGAGTGTCGCATCATTTATGCTGATATCCGCTGTCGTGTATACTGCAGGTGACCCTGTGCCGTTAGATGTATATGTGCCACCATCGACGACCATTGTTCCGCCGCCTCTGTCGGAGCGAATTGCTGCTGAAGACTCGCCCTGCGTTGTCGCGTTCACATTCCATGCGTACAATGTGCCGCCACCTGCTACATGAATTCCACCTGCTGTATTGCCCGTCGTGCTGATCGTTGTTCCGGCGATGTATGTAGTGCCTGAATCATATGAGAAAGCACCAGCGGCACCATCGCCTTCTGTGGAAATCGTTCCGCCGTTTATATATGTCGTCCCGTCTGTTGTCAGGACTGCCGCGCCGACTCCGTAGAAGCTTGAATTATCGCCGCCCGCACTGTCCTGGCTCGTCCTTGTAATCGTGGGATCATTCAAAACAACTTTCGCCCCATTTGTTACATGGACCGCGTTCTCATCTGTTCCCGTTGAGTCATATGTCTCGCCATCCGTCTCTGTGTCCTCTGAGATTTCGGTTGCTGCATCCCACTCTGTAACTGCGCTGCTTCCTCCGCCGCCCGGGGCTCCTGAAGGAGCATCACCTGAAGGAGCTTCTCCCGAAGGAGCCTGCCCGTCACCGCCCGGGCCTCCCTGACCGTCTGAAGAACTCCCATCCGGTTTCTCCGGTGGAGTTCCGGCATCAGATGATGCCGTGCCTGATGAATCCGTGCCAGATGATGTCGAGCCTGACGAACCCGAGCCAGAGGATGCCATGCCTGACGACCCCGTGCCTGACGAACCCGTGCCAGATGATGCTGAGCCTGATGAACCCGTACTTGAACTCGTTGTCGTAGCTGCCATTACTGTTACCGGCACAACTGCCGTCATTGCAGTCGATGTTACCGCTGCCGCTGTTATAATTCCGAGAATTGCTCTCCTTGCTTTCTGATATTTCATAGTCTGCCTCCTTCATGTGTGCTGAATCCCGAACACGTATAATACTGTTCTGTCTTCTGTGTTCTTGCTCACAATATAGGGTGGCAAACTTAATTCTACCTAAAACAATGCTTTATTCACAAAGACTACACATTTCCAAACATCTGCTTCTTTACGGGCATGAGTGCCGCGATCAGTGCCTGTCCCATGAACATGCAGCATATTACTTCACCCACGCCGACGGTCAGCATGAAATAGAGCAGCCCTCCTGTCAGGTGATATGCATACGTCAAAACAAATGGCACTATTATTGTATTGCTGATGACCGGTGGAATCGTGCAAAGATACCTGTGCTTCCGCAGTGCATAAGTGCCTGCTGCCCCAATGAAAGTCGCAAGAGTTCCAAATATGATATCGAAAATATTGCACCCTGTGATTATGTTGCTGATGAGACATCCTATGGCGAGTCCCGGCACTGCAGCCGGTGTGAAGAATGGAAGTATCGTCAGAGCTTCTGTGAACCTTACCTGAATCGCGCCGCTTGCAAGATCAAAACCTGCGGCAAACATCGTAAGAATTACATAGAGAGCGGCGATCATTGCCGCACGTGACATAAAAAGAACCTTACTGTTATTATTC
>JAQWCI010000228.1 GCA_028706005.1 Lachnospiraceae bacterium | reverse complement strand
GCCCTGAATGCGGGCGTGAAATCCCTGTTCCCGCCAAAACTAATGGATCCGCTGCGGAAAATATATCCCAGCGCGTCCTCAGTCTCGTCCTGTGCCCTCGAAATATCCGTAAGTTTTGTCATGGGCATCAGCGCGCTGCAAAGCGCGCGCCCCGGATCCGAAGTCGCGTGTGCTGTGAGTTGCTCAATTATTCTGTTGTATTCTGTAATCCTTAAGACTTTATCGTTCATAATGCCTTATTGTACCATGATATAAGGGTCGAAGACACAATCAGCTTTCATGCTTGCATGAAAAACTGATTGTATTTGAGACCCGGCAGAACATTCGTAAGAAGCGATTTGCAAAGCAAATCAGCGAATTACGAATGGTTGGAGAATTGAGGAAAACTTTTCCAAAACATGGTAGAATAATCAAAACATTATCATCAAAGGGGGTCTTTACATGAAATGTAATAACTGTGGGGCTGAAAACAAAGATGGGGCAGTTTTCTGCGAAAACTGCGGCGCGAAACTCGGAAACGATCAACAACAACAGACGCAGCAATCTCAGGCAGGACAGTCAAACGCGCAACAGAGTGCTCCTGTAAACAACGCACCGACTATGACCAACATTCCACCTGAGTATGAACCCATCTCAATGTGGGGTTATTTCGGATATGAACTGCTGTTCTCCATTCCCTGCGTCGGATTTATTGTACTTATCGTGTTCGCATGCGGCGCCAATTCCAACAAGAATGTGACGAACTTCGCCCGTTCTTACTTCTGCTTCCTGATAATTGTTGCTGTTTTTCTTGCGATAATTATTGGCTGTACCGTAGGTTTTGCCGGGGCAGCCGGGCTCTCTGGAATGCTTAACAATTAATATCTTTTATCTGGTTCACAGCAAACAAATCACCGCTCTACAGGCATGTTCTGTTCGGCGGTGATTTTCATAATTAAGCTAAATTCGGCCAAAACGTTGCACAGCAACAGTCTCTATCAATAAAGTTCCACACCCGCTGCCTCAAGCTCTTTCTGCATTTCGGCATTTGGCAGCTTGTCTGATATAAAGCCGTCCACATCATCAAAGTGTGCGAACTTGTAGCACTCATTGTAATAAAACTTCTCGCTTTCCATTACGATATACTTGTGTCTGCTGGCGCTTATTGCGGCCACTTTGGTCAGCCCGTCTTCGGCTCCAAGCGTTGTTATGGAACTGTCTACCATATCAATGCCGCAGCTTCCGATGAAGGCTCGGTCAAAACTGTATTCCTTAATTGCTTTTGCTGTAGCTATTCCCATAAAGCCATTGGTCGTGCGGTACATCGTACCACCGGTACCGATCGTCGTGATCTGGGGATTACTGGCCAGGATCTGGAGTATATCGATCATATTGCTCACTACGATCAGCCTTCTTGACTGTGCCGCAATGAGCTGCGCGAGCTTAATATTTGTAGTCGAAATATCAAGGAAAACTGTTTCATGTTCCTTTATCATTGCCACAGCTTTTTCCGCTATCTTCTCTTTCTCTGCCGTGTGCACCATTTTTCTGTCAATTACATCCCTCTGCAGCGGATAGTCCTGCGAGAGTATCGCCCCTCCATAGGTCCTCTTAAGTTTTCCCTGATTTTCCAGGAGCTTCAGGTCTTTTCTTATACAGTCTTCTGTCACTCCGAATTTCTCACTTAATAATTTGACCTTGACCTGACCACATTCATTCAATTCTCTGAGAATTATCTCCTGTCGTTCCTGTAAAAACACAGACTTATCCTCCTTATTTACAGGGGAGCATCACGGAACTCCACCGCAGTTGTTTTGTCTTTCAATGCCATCAATAGCTTTCTGGTCTTTTGTTCTGATACTATTTCAAACATACTGCTGTATGCACCTTCAACATAAGCATATGATACATCTCTTCCCTTCGCCGTGGCATCTTTTCTCCAGCTCTTACATGAGCTGTGAATCTGCCTGACACCAGTTTCATTCACGATTTTTCCGGCATTTTCTTCGTTTATGCCGCTCCCTGCCAGAATCTGTATCATACTTCCGAACTTCTCCTGAAGCTGCTTTATTCTGTCCCGGCCTTCCCATGCGGTTTTCCTTCCACCGCTTGTCAATGCCCTGTCTACATTAAGTGATATCAGTTCTTCCATCGCCGTATCAGAAGCACCTACACAATCAAGTGCTCTATGGAACACCGCGGTTTTCCCATAGGAGTGTATCAGCCTTGTCATTTCACCTGTTCTGTCCTTATCAATAGAACCGTCCGCCTTAAGGAACCCGTATACAATTCCATCAGAACCGGCTTCGAGCAGCTCAGTCGCATCCTGCAGCATCGATCTGAATTCCGCATCAGTATAGCAGAACCCGCCCCCTCTTGGCCTCACCATTGAAATAACTTTGAGATCCGTATCTTTCTTTACAAGCTTAAGAGTGCCGGTGCATGGGGTCAGTCCTCCCATGTACAGGCCGGTATTAAGCTCGACTCTTTCCGCCCCGCCTTTTGCAGCCTGAAGCGCATCCTCATATCCACCACAGCATATTTCCACCGTTATATCCATCTTTACCACCATACCTGAACGTAATTTGCCTATGCGACAGCTCTTGTCGCATTGCGTTCGCCAGATAATCCGCGCATGCGGTTTTCCGGCTGTGATTCACAGCTTTGCAATTCACAGCTTTGCAATTCCCAGCGCCAATGCGACACTCCCGACATTATAGCCACTGCATGCATATATACATGTTCCGTCAGGCCGCAGTAACATAAGAAGCGGCAATTTGTCAGGGTCGACATAC
>JAQWCI010000072.1 GCA_028706005.1 Lachnospiraceae bacterium | reverse complement strand
AGTTCTTTGTCGAGCTCATGCTTTTCAGTTTTGGTGAACTTCTTCTCTTCCGCCATTAAATCACTTTCCGGTGAATGTGAACATTTAGTACCATTGTGCCTGCGCACATACTAATATTTGCTTATTATATGATGCAAATCGCAAAAGTACAATTGAAAGTGCTCATTCAACTGCTCCCAGGCACACATATACAGTGTGTGAGCTCCGAGCAATGTCCGGCTTCGGGTGCTTTGTTGTCGTCGGCGCTTTGCGAGGCTAATGCTAAAAGCACAGCTTTTAGCATACGAGCATTAGCGTCCGCTACGTACAACAACGCAGTGAGAACGTGCCCGAAACGGACATGCTCGAGCGAACACTTCAGTCTTGGTGTGTGCCTGGAAGCTGTGAAAGCTCACTTCAGATATCGCTTGCGCAGCCCCTCTCCGATGCAATTGAAACCCACGATCGTGACGACGATCATGAGGCCTGGCGCGAGTGCGCACCACGGGGCCTTGAAAATATAGCTCTGCGCCTCAAAGAGCATTCTGCCCCAGCTTGGCTTCGGGGGTTGAATTCCAAGACCCAGGTAGCTCATGCTGGATTCTGCAAGTATGGCATTTGATAAACCTATGATTATTGATGACAGTAACATTGGCATGATATTGGGAAAGATGTGAACAAGAAGGAGCCGCAGGTCGGAATCGCCGAAAATCTTGTTGCTCCAGACGAAATTGGCATTTTTGTACTGCAGGGTGCCTGTCCTTACAATTCTGGTAAAACTCGGAACGAACATTATGCAAAGAGCGATGATTATCGTGTAATCACTGCTCTTCATCACAGTTACGACTATCAGCGCTATAAGAATTCCCGGAAAAGAATTCACCGCGTCGATCACGCGCATAATTATCTCATCAACAAGGCCGCCGAAGAAGCCGCCGAGAAGCCCTAATATCGAGCTTATGACAGTGCAGCCCGCGACAGTCGTAACAGCTACAACAAGTGTGTACCCGCCGCCCTTTATCGCTCTGCTGAAAATGTCGCGCCCCAGATTATCAGTGCCGAAAATGTGCTTAAGTGAAGGCGCGGCAAGGCGTGCCGTGTAGTCCATGTAATTGATGTCATACGGCGTCCAGAACACAGAAAGTACAGCAAGAAAAACTATGATTCCAGTCAAAACACATCCGATCTTCAATTCTGTTCTGCCACTGTCCATGCTTTCCTCATCAGAAGCATTTAATGCTTCCATAAACACACAAAATCACAGAAACGTATTCCATGCAGTAACTATCTTTGTTTGTGTCCGCCAATTCTGATCCTGGGATCAATGACCTGTATCAGAATGTCGACCGTAAAGTTCGTCAGTACTATTATCAGTGCAATATACATTACAAGTGTCTGTGTGAGCGGAAAATCCCTGCCGGTCACCGATGAAATCAGGAGACGCCCAACTCCCGGTATGCCAAAGACCTGCTCAACAATAATGCTTCCCGAGAATATGCTGCCCACTATCATTCCTATGAGCGGAACAACAGCAACAATTGCATTCTTAAGGACATGTCCGTAGAGGATACGGCTGACGGAACTGCCTTCGCCCTTTGCCGTACGGACGTAATCCTTATCCAGTTCATCGAGCATTGCTGTCCTGATATATTTCGTCAGTATCGCGATCTCCGGGACCGCGATTGCAAGCGCCGGGAATATCATGAAATTGAGGAATCCACTGACGCTCTCACTGAAACTCACATAGCTCCCAGGCGTGAACCAGTGAAGGATCAGGCCGAATATCCACATGAAAATAATGCTGAGGAAAAAGCCCGGAAGAGAAATTCCAAGCATTGTTAACAACTCTACGATATGTTCAACAACTGTCCCGCGTTTCCTCGCAGCAAAAACACCCAACGGTATCGACACTGCCAGCGTTATTGCAATCACCATAAGTCCGAGGATCAGCGTCACTTCGACCTTGTCTGAAAGGAGCGCCGAGACCGGCATCGAATACCTTATTGATGTTCCGAAGTCACCTCTGTCAAAACCACTGATCCACGACACATACTGTTCCCATAGCGGTCTGTTAGTCCCGAGCTGTTCCCTGAGAGCCTCAAGTTTTGCCGGGGACGCATTTGTGCCGAGAATAAGTTGAGCCGGGTCTCCCGGAATTATGTGAAACGCCAGAAATGTCAGGAGTGACACCAGAAACATGGTCAGCACAAGGCTCACAAGTTTTTTGATTATATAGCGCACTTTTATGCTCCCGCTTTATATATCGCTGAGAAATCGACCGCATACAACGGATATCCGGCAAAACCTCCGAATCCGTTATTATAAACAAGTATGTTGGAAATGTCCTGAATATACACGCTGGCCGCCTCGTCCGAAATGATCTGCTGGCATTTCTTAAAACCATCAACACGGGCAGTATCGTCGATTGCGGATGTTGCCTCTTCATATGCTGCGTCAAAATCTGCTGAGTTAAAGTTCACGAAATTATTGCCCGCATCAGAGATGTATCTCGAAAGAAAAGCCGTGGGTGAAGCGATTGCGCCGTCGACAGAAATAATAGTTGCTTCGTAGTCGCGGTTCGTATAGACATTGTCGAGCCATGTAGCCCAGTCCACCTGCTCGATATTCATCGTTATTCCGACCTTTGCGAGCTCATTCACAATGACCTGCGCTGTATCGATATGTACCTGATAGACGCTCGGAACCTTGACTGTGAACTCGAAGCCGTCAGCATATCCTGCCTCAGTGAGGAGCTCTTTTGCCTTGTCATCATTCACATCATAAACAGAAGCAAGGCTGTCGTCATAATATTTCGAAAGGCCCGGAATCACGGCACTGCCGATCTTCACGCCGTAACCGTAGTTCACACCGTTTATTATTTCGTCGGAATCCACAGCATATGAAACAGCCTGCCTCACCCTTACGTCATCAAACGGTTTGGCTGCGTTGTTGAGTGCCAGCATCTGTACAGCATTGGAATTCGCCGGCGTTATCACCGATGTGTTCTGGTCGACCTGCTCGGTTATCCCGGCATTTGCCGTGAAACCATCGATCGCGCCGCTCTGGTAATTGACAAGAAGATCTGAAGAACTTGCTATGAATTTGATCGTGATCTCATCGAGATGCCCCGGAGTGCCCCAGTAATCCGCATTCTTTGCGAGCGTCACATGATCCTGCACTTCCATATCGGACATCTTATAAGGCCCGGTCCCGACAGGTGCGAGTGCAAGCTCACCGTTATCATCTGAGTCTTTGGGAACAATAGCCTGACAGGCGTCCGCAAGGAAATCCGTGGAAGCCTTTTTGAGTGTTACAGTAAGAGTTTTGCCGTCTGTGGAGTCAAAACTTTCGATGTTGTCGTACCCCGTGATCCCGCTGTCTATAGCAAGCTCTACCGAGTACAGAACATCTTCCATCGTAAGCTCCTGACCGTTGTGAAATTTCACACCATCACGCAAAACAAATGTATATGTTTTCGCATCATCACTCATCTCGTAACTCTCGGCAAGACCAGGCTCAAAATCGCCATCGGTCGTGACCTTTACGAGACCTTCGTAGATGTTGAAATAAATGCTCTTTGCATCCGCCGTTGTCGCGGTGAACGGGTCGAAATTGTTGATCTCAGTCGCAAGCCCATATATAAAGCTCCCGCCGTCCGTGATCTGGTCAGATGTTGCCGCGCCTGAACCATCTGCTGCCTGTGTTCCATCTGCTGCCTGTGTTCCGTCTGCTGCCTGTGTTCCGTCTGTACCTGACATCTTCCCTGATGCAGCCGAATTACCGCATCCTGCAAGTCCTGCCACGCAAACGAAAGCCAGTATAACTGACACTAACTTCTTATTCATAATAACCTCCTGCTGCTGTTCCGGATGTTTTGCCGCATATTGAGTGCGGATTTCTTATGAATTCTGACCGGATATAGCGCATTGCCAGTATTGCACTTTGAGGGAAATCTTGCAAGAGTCTGCGATGAAGCCGCAGGCCTGTAGCAACTTGTCATTCATCCTGTCTATTGAAAAAAGCAGGTAAATATGGAAGAATGTTAACGTACAGTTGATATCAAGAAAATCGATGACATCAATGACGGAAGAGGGTAATGCCATGTTCGGAAGACCTGATAAGAAGCAAGTTCAATTAACAAATAAATATAATGAAATGGCTGAGCGCGTCATGGAAGCGCAGAAGCGTGAAGCAGAAGCGCGGGTGAAGGAAAAAAAGGCTCAGGAAAGAATCATGGCACTCGAAAAGGAGCTCCGGGATAAAGAACTCAGCAAGGATAATGAACTCAGAGATAACGAAGATGTTCATGAGGAGTCAGATGACGAACCACAGGGTGTTCTCAAAGTGAATGACCTTATAGGAACAGGGAATACGCAGCCTGCTGCGCAGGCAGCTTCAGCTGTCTCCACAGAACCCGGACACGATGCTTCGGTCGAGCCTCAAATGAGTCAGGACGATCAGGTCGATCGCAAGAAGAAAACTGTTGCTCTGCACTATACAGAAATAAGAAAATTCGCGACCGGAAATTCGATTTCGGGCACTCCATATAATGATTTCAGCGAATCGTTCGGAATAATACAGGCACTGCTTGACCAGAAGAACGAGATTTTCTCTCTTGCCCAGGAACTGATCAGCCAGAATAACGAGACAGAAAAAAGGCTCAGGGATTCTGAAGCAAATAATGCGGTCCTGCTGCAGAAGATAAGCGACAATGAAAAGAGCATTGATGAACATAAGGAACGTGAACATGGTCTTGAAATGGAACTGACCCAGACTAACAGCAAGCTTAAAATGGTCAGTCTGATTCTGAATGAACAGTAAATCACATAAGCAAAGAAAGCTCAGGCATGGTGGGAAATGACCAGGCAACTTGACAATAGAGATGGTTCCGAATCTGACACACGCAATGACAGGAGCAGCAATGAATTCCGGTTCACGACACGCGATGTCATCACTTTTGTCCTTATAGCATTCTCCGCATTTATATACAGTCTTGGCATGGTGTCTTTCGTGCGTTCAGGCAACCTGTTCCCCGGCGGTTACACCGGAGTATCCAGGCTGATTTCACTTGTTTTCACGGATTGCCTTGGAATACCGCTCTCATTCTCAGTCGTATATTTCATTCTCAATTTCATAACTACTCTCTTCGTATGGAAAAGGCTCGGGCACAGGTTTGTGTTCTTCTCGATCCTCTGGTACACTTTGTCATCCGTTTTCACAACTATTCTTCCTGTATTCCAGGTAACATCTGATCCGCTGCTCATTTCAGTGTTCGGCGGACTTATCAGTGGTTTTTCCATAGGTATCGCGCTTCAGAACAACGCAAGTTCCGGCGGTGTCGACTTCATTGCGATCTATTTCTCGCAGAAATTCAACATGCCGACCTGGAACTATATCATGATAGGAAACGCTGTTATACTCATTATTGCCGGTTTCCTTTTCGGATGGAACAAGGCGCTATATTCCATCATTTTTCAATTTGTTTCAACGCAGGTCGTCGGCGTGATGCATCAAAGATATAAATTCTCTGAAATCAAGGTCGTCACCAACGAGCCCGACGAAATCTGTCAGATCGTGTTCGGGCTGTGCCATCATGGCGTGACAAAGGTCCCCTGTGAGGGCGGCTACACAGATAAACCACGCTGGCTCCTCATGATGACCGTCAACACATATCAGCTCAAAGAGCTTGTGGACCGTATACATAAGGCCGATTCTCATGCCTTTATTTCAATAGATACTGTCGACAGGATCGTCGGCAATTATTATCAGCAACCGCTGCCATAAAGCTCTGTGAGCGCAAAACGCTCAGGCAAGGAGGTATTTATGTCTATTGTTGGTGCTGTAATGGTTCCGCATCCACCGCTAATTCTGCCCGAAGTGGGCCGCGGCGGCGAACGCCAGATTGTAAAGACTTCAAAAGCTTATGAACAGGCAATGAAATTTGCCGCGGGCCTTGCGCCCGAGACACTTGTCATCTCGTCTCCCCACAGCATAATGTACAGGGACTATTTTCACATCTCACCGCGCAGCAGTGCTGACGGCAATTTCTCGCAGTTTGGCGCGCCTCAGGTGCGCATCCACGCAGAATACGACACTGAATTCGTAAATGCGCTAAGTGAAATGGCGCAAAACAAAGATTTCCCGGCCGGTACTGACGGAGAGCGCGATCCTCTCCTTGACCATGCAACGATGATCCCGCTATATTTCTATCGCATGAGCGCCGCCATTCCGAAGATCGTCCGCATCGGGCTGTCAGGTCTCCCTCTTAAGGAGCATTACAAGCTTGGTCAGATGATACAGGCTGTCGCCGAAAAACTCGGAAGGCGCGTCATCTACGTCGCCAGTGGCGATCTCTCACACAAGCTTCTTGAATCAGGTCCTTATGGCTTCGATCCCGCAGGTCCTGAATATGATGAGCGGATCATGGACGTTATGGGGAGCGGAGAATTTGATAAGCTTCTCGATTTCAATGAAGATTTCTGCGACGAAGCCGCTGAATGCGGCCACAGAAGTTTTGTAATGATGGCAGGTGCACTCGACGGTCTTAATGTCTCGCCATCAAAACTCTCGCATGAAGGAATCACCGGTGTTGGTTACGGCGTATGTACATACACGGTGAACGGTCATGATGACAGCCGTCACATGCTGGATATTTGGGAGAAAAGGGAGCGGGATGATCTTTCAATGGCACGCACCGGAGAAGACGCCTATATCAGGCTTGCAAGAGCAAGCGTTGAAAAATTTGTTTTGACTGGTGAACGCCTTACCGAATCTGAAGGCGTAAAGATCATAGCGGAATACTACAATAACAGTGGGGCTGATCAGGCGAATCGCGCTGTGGGCGGTAACGACTCAGCTCAGGATCATGGCTCTGCCCCTGGTTCACAGAATGAACTTCTCCATCAGTGTGCCGGGGCTTTCGTGTCGATTCACGAGAACGGTGCGCTGCGCGGCTGCATAGGAACCATAATGCCGACAAGATCATGTCTCATGAAAGAGATAATAGCCAATGGCGTGGCCGCCTGCTCTGAAGATCCGCGCTTCAATCCCATCACTGAGCCGGAACTGCAGTATCTTACAATCAGTGTCGATGTCCTCGGAAAAACCGAGTCCATAAATTCACCGTCAGAACTCGATGTGAAGAGATACGGCGTCATCGTGACAAAAGGCGGCCGCCGCGGCCTGCTGCTTCCCAACCTCGAAGGAGTGAACACTGTGGAACGGCAGATCGAGATCGCATCACAGAAAGCCGGCCTTGACGCGCACGAAAAGGGAATAAGCCTCGAGCGCTTCGAAGTCGTGAGGCACGAAGTCTGAGGGCACGAAAAATGTCAGAAGAAAAAGTAACCTGTAATGTATGTCATGCCCACTGCGCTCTGTCTGAAGGTCAGACAGGGCGTTGCATGGCGCGCTGGAATAACGGCGGAAAGATAAAAGCAAAGAATTATGGTGTCATCACAAGCCTTGCGCTCGACCCGATTGAGAAAAAACCTCTCGCGCGCTTCTTCCCCGGCACCAGGATTCTTTCAGTCGGAAGCTATGGCTGCAATCTCCAGTGCCCCTTCTGCCAGAATTACGAAATATCCAGATCTGATGGAGAAGCGATACACATCCAGTCAGAGACAATGTCCCCTGAGGAACTATGCTCTCTTGCAGCAGAGCTTAAAAACAACGGGCGCGGCAACATAGGTGTCGCTTTCACATACAACGAGCCGCTTGTCGGCTGGGAATTTGTTCGTGACACGGCAAAACTTGTACATGCGGCCGGCATGAAAAATGTACTTGTGTCAAACGGAAATGCATCGCAGGAAATCCTTGCGGAGATCCTGCCGTACATTGATGCGATGAATATCGATCTCAAGAGTTTTGACGGGAATTGCTACAAAGATTATCTGAAAGGCGATCTTGATATGGTGAAGGCGTTTATCTCCACTGCATCGCGTGCTGAGCACTGTGACCTTGAAATCACAAGCCTTATAGTTCCGGGGCACAATGATTCGCCTGAAGAAATGCGGGATCTTTCATCCTGGATCGCCGCACTTGATGACGGCAGAGGAATCGAGATCCCGCTTCATATCACAAGATATTTTCCGAGGTACCGCGAGAGTGCACCGGCAACAGACATCGCTCTTATTCACCGCCTTGCTGCGATCGCGAAAGAAAATCTTCATCACGTTTACATCGGAAATTGCTGAGCAGTGTTTTCTTCACGTTTCCGCAGTAAAGCACCCGATTTGATACATCATTGCCTGCCGCCGGCACAAGGGTCCACATATGGGCCTGCTGCAGGCACAAGAGCCCACATATGGGTCTTCCGCCGGATCATTTTTCTATCCTGAAATTGATGACGTTCCATGACAGCGGCTTCAGCGCCGTCTTATACGATCCGTCTGACAGTGCGTCCGCAGGATCAGCTACAGGTTTTGGCGCGACTCTTCTGTCATCCGCTGAACTGTTGACTTCATTGATTCCGTAGCCCGCCATCTCTGTATGCTCACCTATCCTAAGCGAATTACCGAATGCTCTCAGATCACAGTCAAGCTCAACTGTTTCCATCATGTTCCTGTTGACGGCAAATATCGTGACTTCTTTCTTCTCTTCATTATAGACAGCTGTCGCATCGATATCTGTGACATCCGTGTGTCCTGAGGTGTCATGTTTTCCACTCGCGAGAGGGCACTCGAGAGCAATACCTCTGCCGTATTTGGAAGCCTGATAGAAAGGATAGAAAATTGTCTGTCTCCATGCCTTTCCGTTCTCATCAGTCATTATCGGAGCTATGACATTTACGAGCTGCGCCAGGCAGGCGATCCTTATCCTGTCTGCGTGCTTGAGGAACGTGATGAGGATAAGTCCCACCATCAGAGCATCCTCGAAATTGTAGTTATCCTCGAGCAGCGCCGGGTGCTGATCCCAGGGCTCACGGGCCATCTTCTCGTTGTCCTTGTCCATCGAATGGTACCAGACGTTCCATTCATCAAAACTGAGGTTAATTTGTTTTGTCGAACGGCGCTTGGCCTTGACATAGTCTATGGTACATTCGACTGTGTGAAGGAAGGTCTCCATGTCGAGAGTATTGGCAAGGTAATCTGCCGTGTCTCCCGCTGGGTTACCGTAATACTGGTGAAGAGAAACATAATCCACATAGTCATATGCTTCTTCAAGTGTCACCCTCTCCCACTCAGGAAAGGTCGGCATCTTGATATTTGATGAGCCGCACATAACGAACTCAAGTGAATCATCCATGACCTTCATGGCTTTGGCTGTCTCTGCCGCTAGCATGCCATATTCAGCGGCCGTTTTGTGTCCGACCTGCCAGGGGCCGTCCATCTCATTGCCCATGCACCATGTTTTGATCCCATAAGGTTCCGGATGCCCGTTCGCGCGGCGCATCTTTGCATATGTCGTGTCTGTATTGAGGTTGCAGTACTCGAGAAGATTGAGTGCATCTGCTGTTCCTCTTGTTCCGAGATTCACGGCCATCATGATATCCGTGTCAGCCTTTTTGCACCACTTCTGGAACTCATCTATACCGAACTGATTAGTATCCGTTGTTCTCCATGCGAGATCGAGGCGTGCTTTTCTGTTCTCCTTAGGGCCAACTGAATCCTCCCAGAAGAAATTTGAAACGAAGTTTCCGCCGGGATAGCGGACTATCGGCACACCGAGTTCCCTTACGAGGTCTATTACATCTTTTCTGAAGCCGTCTTCATCTGCAGACGGATGTCCCGGCTGATATATGCCGGTATATACCGCTCTGCCAAGATGCTCAATGAACGAGCCATAAAGCCTCTTGTCTATCTCTGCGATCCTGAAAGACGGATCGACTGTCATTTTTGCCTTATCTGCCATGTCTGAGTGTGTGACGTCTCCATCAGCGTGACAAAAACGTCATTTTCCTTTCTTTGAAATTTGTGTTATGCATCTGATCAAAGCAGTTTCTTTTCAACAGATCACATAATGCAATAATTTCTGTTGTTATGAACTTGTTTTGCCGTCAACCCTTGACTGCACCCGCTGTCATTCCGTCTATGATGTACTTCTGGAAGCAGAGGAATATGAGAAGGATCGGCAGGATTGCCAGCATCGATCCCGCGATCAGCATATCGTAGTTATTACCATATGGTGTGAGCAAGGTGTTAAGACCTATTGTCAGTGTGAATTTGTCCGCACTGCGGAAAACAAGCAGCGGCCACAGCATGCTGTTCCATGCACCCATTGCGCACAGTATAGCCATTGCTGAAAATGCAGGTTTCGTTATCGGCAGCATGATCTTTACCGATATGTAATACTCGTTTGCGCCGTCAATACGGGCAGCATCAAGAAGCGCTCTCGGCAGCGACTGCATATACTGATGGAAGAAGAATATAGTCGAGGCGCCGCACAGTCCGGGCAAAATAACGCCTGCCATTGTATCTATCAGCTTCAGTCCGATTATTTCCTTATACAGAGGGAGCATAAGTATTTCGAACGGAACCATCATTGTAGCGATGACCAGGAAATACAGCACTCTCTTGAGCTTAAAGTTGTACATCGTGATGCCATATGCCACGAAGTAGCAGATGAGCAATGTCAGTACGACCGTTACGAGTGTGAGCACCATACTGTTCTTGAACCACATCCAGTACTTTTTGGAATCCGCGTTCCCGCTGAACAGATAGTTATAGTTGTTGAGATTCATTGTGGTCACATCGAGGTTTACCGAAAGGCCTCTGCGGATTAGTTCAATACCAGGTCTGAACGATGCGATTATTCCAGCAAATATCGGGAAGAAAATCAGGCAGCTCAGTACTGCGAAGAAACCCGTTGCAAATACCGTTCCGATATTTCTCTTAACTCTCATACCGCCGGTCTCTTTTTTTACAGAAGTGGTCGAAATAGACATATTATTCTTCCTCCTTCTTGAGTGAACCGTTTAGCGCGAGCTGAATGAAATTGATGATAAGTCCGATCACCATCAGCACTACACCGACAGCGCAGGCGTAACCCATATCATTCTTCTCTATGCCACGCTTATACAGGTATCCGACAATTGTAAGTCCGATGTTGTTCGGCGAACTGTTGCCTGCCCATAACATGTAGCTTTCAAGGAACATCGACAGACCTGCATAAATACTTATCGTCAAAACATATATTGTCGTAGGTTTTAGCAATGGAAGCGTGATAAATCTGAATTTCTGACCGAACGACGCTCCGTCCATGTCGGCTGATTCGTAAAGCTCTTTGTCAATCGACTTAAGTCCTGACAGGAAATACAACATGTTTACTCCTGTCCACCTCCAGCAGCATAGCAGGAGCAGTGCAATTTCAGATGTCCACTTTATCTTGAGCCATTTCACTGTCGAAAGTCCCAGCATGGTCATGATGACATTCATCTGGCCTGTTTTGTATTCGGAAAACATGAGTCTGAACAATGTGCCGGAAATGACCACTGATGTCAGAGCCGGAACATAGAGCATAGCCTTCCAGACGCCCTTCGCCTTTACAAGATTCGAATCCATCAAAACTGCGAACAGCATCGGGAACGGGATCAGCAGCATGCAGGAGAACAGCATATATTCAAAACTGTTCAG
>JAQWCI010000227.1 GCA_028706005.1 Lachnospiraceae bacterium | reverse complement strand
GAGCAATAGGAATCACAGTTGCGGCTATTATGCTCATATATTACAGACAATATTTTGAAAGACAGGAATACATTGCTTTCTGGACTTATTGTTTATTTCCTCTTGTCGCACTGATCTTTCAGAATTTCATATATGGAATCTCACTTCTTAATCTGGCCAGTACAACATCACTGGTCATTGTGTTCGTATTCGTGCAGGCACAGCAGGGAAGAAGGCTTGCCGAGCAGGAACAAGAGCTCACACAGAGCAGAATATCAATAATGCTCAGCCAGATACAACCACATTTCTTATATAATTCACTGAACACGATCAGATACCTTTGCGTAAAGGATCCGGAAGAGGCGCAGCGTGCTATAGATAATTTCTCGTCTTATCTGCGTTGCAATCTTGATTCGCTGAAACGCACAACGCCGGTACCTTTTGATACCGAACTGGAACATGTAAGAAATTATCTTGCTTTGGAGAAAATGCGTTTCGATGATGAGCTCAACATAGTATATGACATCAAAACAACTGCTTTTATGATACCGGCACTTACTGTACAGCCACTTGTTGAAAACGCTGTGAAATACGGTGTGGGTAAAAAAGTCGGCGGAGGAACAGTAGTAATAGCCACTGAGGAGAATAAGGGTGGATATGTAATAACAGTGACTGATGATGGTAATGGTTATGATCCTGAAGTGAGGCAGGAGGACGGGAGGACGCATATAGGAATTGACAATGTCAGAGCGAGGCTGAAAGCCATGTGCAATGCAGAGCTCACTATTGTCAGTGAACCTTGTAAAGGTACTGTGGCAACAATTCTGGTTCCAGGGAAAAAGCAGTAAAAAATTCTGAAAAAATCGAATATTTGCATGGATTTGTTGGAGTTTTGTTGGAGTCAGTGTACTAGTATAACAACGTAGACCAACAACCGAGAGGGACAAGCCATGAAAGATTCAATCAGTATATCAAAGGATTCACTGTATTCCGAGTTTTATCCTAAAGTACTTGGATATATGCGCAGCAGGATCACAGATTATCATGATGCCGAGGATCTTGCTGAAGATGTGTTCGTCAAGATTTATAATAACTGGGATAAATTTGACGGAAAACTTGCATCTGTGTCTACCTGGATATATACGATAGCGAGAAATACGCTTACGGATTATTTCAGAACGCGCAAAACATATGCTGACATTGATTCTATAGTAGAGCCAGTGGCCGGTGACGATGGCCCTGAGGATGTTACGGTAGGGAATGAGACGACAGAAGAACTTGCCTTTGCTCTGGAAAAACTTGACGAAAATGAACGCGATCTGATCATTATGTGTTATTACCATGGAATGAAACTTATAGATACAGCCGAAAAGATGCATGTCACATATTCCCAGGCAAAAAGGATCCGCAATAAAGCACTTCTCAAGATGAGACAGTATATACCGTGTGAGTATAGTGCTGTTCCTGCGGAAGCTGTCAATTGACTTGCCCTGATGTGCGGAGAATATGATAATGAATATTTTACTTGTGGACTGTAATCTTGCTTCTCATGATTCACTTACATATATGGTACAGACTGCGTTTCCGGAGGCAGACGTGAAGGATTTCACCGATCCTTTTCTGGCACTGAAGTATGGAATCAATAATGATATTGATATGCTTATAATGAGACCGCAGATGAGGCTTGAAATATCTGATCAGATCGTCAGAAATCTGAGGTGCTATCATCAGAATCTGCGCGTTGTTTATGTCTCTGATACGCCGTTGAGAAGATATGAAGATCATATAGAGCTTTCTGATGCTATAATAGAATCACCGGTGACTGTTGGCAAATTACTTGAAGCCGACAAAAGCACTTTATTGTATTAGGGAAAGCTTTATATAATGAAAATTCTTGCGGTTGATGACGAAAAAATTGCACTTGAAGCTTTGGAAGACGCTCTCAGGAAGGCACTGACAGACAGCGAGATATGCGCGTTCAGAACAAGCGCGGAAGCACTTGAATGTGCAGGTAAAACAAGTTTTGACGTCGCGTTCCTTGACATCGAGATGCGCGATATAAACGGCCTGGAGCTGGCAAAGAGGGTGAAGGATATAAAAAGTGACATCAATATTGTATTTGTGACGGGATACTCTGAATATGCACTTGATGCGCTGAATCTGTACGTCAGTGGTTATATTCTGAAACCTGTGACGCCGGAAAAAGTCACAGATGCTCTGGCGCATTTGAGAACACCGGTAACAAAGATCAGTGTCGATAATGCAGCTGGTACTGAAGAGAAAAAATTAAGGATCCAGTGTTTTGGGAGTTTTGAGGTGTTCTGCGGTGATGAGCCACTGCGGTTTTCACGTCAGAGGTCGAAGGAATTATTAGCCTATCTTATTGACAGGCGCGGCGCTCAGACCTCAATGGCGGAGATTGCCTCAGTACTGTGGGAAGACGGGCAATATAATTTATCAAGAAATAATCAGATACACAGTTTTCTTCATGATATGATCGCGACACTTGATAATGCGGGTGTTAAAAACGTCATAATACGTCACAGGAATGCACTGGCAGTAAACATATCTAGGATCGACTGCGATTTTTACAGGTGTCTTGGCGGAGATTCGTCAGCAATAAATTCGTATACAGGTGAGTATATGAGCCAGTACCCGTGGGCGGAGTTTACAGTCGGAAGCCTTACCGGAATGTTTTCAGTACAAAACAATTGAAATTTGATATACTGCAGATTAATTAGTGTACGCGCTGTATACGCGGAAATCTAAATATAGACTGTTGACAGCAGCGGTCAGGAGAATGGGAGAACAAAAATGGTCATCGATAAGAAAAAGAA
>JAQWCI010000071.1 GCA_028706005.1 Lachnospiraceae bacterium | reverse complement strand
ACCTGCCTCTTACTGAATCAGCTGTTCGACACACGTATCACGTTGGCCAGAGTCGTTGCGGCTTTGCCGGAATCAATGAGCTCGGCGGCGAGTTTTACGCCCGATGCGATGGAATCTGCTTTGCCGCAGACGTAAAGCGCGGCGCCTGCGTTGAGGAGTACGATATTGCGGCGTGTTCCCTGAATCTTGCCCTTGAGAATGTCGCGGGTGATATCAGCATTTTCATCAGGAGTGCCGCCGGTGATTTCATCCTTTGTGCCGACAGGCAGGCCAAAATCTTCGGGACTGATCTGCATGGTGCGGTAGAAACCGTCCTTCAGTTCACATACAGTTGTGGGGGCGGAGGCTGAGATCTCGTCGAGTTTATCTTTGCCGTAAACGACAAGAGCGCGCCTCACGCCGAGAGATGATAGAACCTTTGCAATTGGCTCGACCAGGTACTCATCATAAACACCAAGCAGGAAAAACTCAGGTTTTGCCGGGTTTGTGAGCGGCCCGAGAATATTGAAAACAGTCCTGAAGCCGAGCTCCTTGCGTATGGGGCCGACATATTTCATGGCTGAGTGATATTTCTGTGCGAACATGAAGCAGAAATTCGCCTCATCAAGCATTTGTCTGCATTTGTCGGGATCCTCGCTGATATTGACGCCGAGAGCCTCGAGACAGTCAGCGGTGCCGCAGAGCGATGAAGCCGCGCGGTTACCATGTTTTGCCACTTTGATACCACTGGCTGCGATGACCATCGCGGAGGTCGTCGAAACATTAAATGAGTGAGCACCGTCGCCGCCTGTTCCGACGATCTCAAGAACTTCCATTCCCGGATGATCGACGGGTGTTGCGAGAGAGCGCATTGCCTCGGCACAGCCTGATATTTCATCGATCGTTTCGGCCTTCGCGCTCTTTGTGGAGAGTGCCGCGAGGAATGCCGCGTTCTGCGTGGCGGAGGTCTCGCCCCTCATTATTTCGAGCATCGTGCTCTTTGCCTCGTCGTAACTAAGATCCTCTTTGTTAACGATTTTGATGATTGACTCCCTGATCATTTTTTGCCTCCATGCCGGAGCTTTTGCTCCATTAATTGTTTTCCGCGAAGTCCAGAAAGTTCTTCATCATCGCGGCGCCGTCCGGTGTCATTATGGATTCGGGGTGGAATTGCAGACCGAATACCGGATTCAAAACATGTTGCACAGCCATGACTTCGCCGTCCCCGGTGCGGGCCGTCACCTTGAGTTCAGCTGGTAAGGTGTTTTCTATCACCGCGAGGGAATGGTATCTTGCGACGGGCATTCCCTGCGGGCAGCCCTTGAATATGGGGCAGCTTTCATCGAAGGTAACGGGGCTCTGCCTGCCGTGCATCAATTGTTTTGCATAGGAAACAGTTGCGCCGTAGGCAGTGCAGATTGCCTGATGCCCGAGACAGACGCCGAGGATCGGATATCTGGCGCCAAGCTCGCGGACCACATCTGTGCAGATGCCGGCGTCCTCGGGGTGACCGGGACCAGGCGAGAGAATGATTGCCTTCGGGTCAAGAGCTCTGATCTCATCGATGTTCATCGCGTCGTTCCTGACGACGCGTATGTCGGGATCAATGGAACCGATGAGCTGGTACAGGTTGTAGGAAAAACTATCGTAGTTGTCAATGAGAAGGATCATGAAATTCACCTCGTTGTCATAACCTGATTCAGTGCATTTATCACGGCCGTGGCCTTGTTATTGCATTCTTCGTACTCTTTCTCAGGGACAGAATCGGCCACAATGCCGGCACCGCTCCTGATGAAGACTTTGCCGTTTTTCTTATAGGCTGTTCTGATAGCGATGCAGGTGTCCATGTTCCCGGTAAAGTCAAGATAACCGATAGCACCGCCGTAGATGCCGCGCTTGTTGTCCTCGAGATCGTTGATCAGCTGGCAGGCGCGGATCTTGGGAGCCCCGGAAAGTGTGCCGGCGGGGAGTATTGAATCGATCGCGTCAACTGCGTCGCAATCGTCGCGGATGATGCCACGCACTGTGGAACCGATATGCATTATGTGGGAATACTTCAAAACATCATGATACCGTTCAACTTCCACAGTTCCGAATTTTGAGATCCTGCCGATGTCGTTGCGGCCGAGGTCGACAAGCATATTGTGCTCGGACAGCTCCTTTGGATCTGAGAGAAGATCCTTCTCAAGAGCCATATCCTCCTCATATGTTTTGCCGCGCGGACGAGAACCTGCAAGAGGAAAAGTGTGCAAAACTCCATTCTCAAGTTTTGTCAGCGTCTCGGGCGAAGCACCCGCAATCTCGACGTCGGTTCCTGATATGTAAAACATATAAGGCGACGGGTTTATCGTCCTGAGCACGCGGTATGTGTCAAGGAGACTTCCTTCGAAATCAGCTTCAAGCCTGTTTGAGAGAACGAGCTGGAAGATGTCGCCTTCGTGGATGTAATTCTTGACCTTCTCGACTTTTTCGCAGTATTCCTCTTTGCTGAATAGAGAGCGAAAATCTGATTTCAGTATGCCGGGAGCCTCGTGTTTTGGCTCGCCGTGGAGAATGAGCTGCTCCATACGGCGAATCTCAAGACCGGCCATGTTGTACTCCTCATCGATGTTATCAAGAGAGATGTTCGCGATGAGGAAGATCTTCTGGAGCTGATTATCGAAGGCGATGACCTTGTCGAACAGCATCAGATCGAAATCATTGAAACCTTCGCTGTCTTTTGCGTCGAGGTGAAGAGACGGCTCGGGGTATTTGAGGTAGTCGTAGGCAAAGTATCCGACAAGACCGCCGGTGAATGGCGGAAGGCCGTCTACTTTGGGACTTTTATGTGCTGCAAGCAACTGCCTTATGTAATCTTCAGGATGCCTGGTTTCAATTGTGACATCACCGAGTTTCAGCTTCCCGTCAAGGCATGTTATTACTGTCTTGGGGTCATAGCCGAGGAAGGTGTACCTGCCGAACTTCTCGTCGCCGGACACGGACTCCAGCATGTAGACGTGGCTCGAAACATTACGAAGAATGCGCAGCACCTCGACCGGTGTGCGGACATCGGAGAGGAGAGTGCTGTAGACAGGATAATTCTTGTAAGCACAGTTGCTTCCGTTATCAGCATTTGATCCAGATCCAGCAAAAGATCCGGATTTTACGAAGGATTCAGATTCTACGAAGTACTTTATCTCTTCAAGTGTAGGATTAAGCATGCGGAGCTCCTTTCTGAGAAAGCTTATTCCACTCCTTATTCAAGCAGAATCGCATAATATGTTTTGGTTTTTATATAACAAAAGTCCCTGACAGAACATAAACAGTCCTGTCAGGGACGAATAATTCGCGGTGCCACCCTGATTCCGGAGTTTCCTCAGGCTCTTTGTAGGATACTAACATATCCCCGGCTCATGACGTGAGCCATACGTTACGGAATACTGAGCCGGTAAATATTACGACTTTTCCCCGTACCCTCAGCGGGCCATTTGATGAGCTGTTTCCCGCCTGCGTCTCACCATCGCAGACTCTCTGTAGAGGCTTTTCTCACCGTTATTTCCGCTTCATCGGTTTGGTTTGCTATTTGAAATTTTCTATACTTTATTACATTAAAGTGATGGTGTCAAGCTGTTTTTGAACAAAGCATGGCGTATATTTACATTCGGATAAACGATGCTAAAGAGTCAGAATCTCTGAAGATTTTTTAGCCTGATTTCTGAAAGTGGCCGGAATAACGGTCGTGAGTGGAAAAGCCATGAATTGCACTCGTAAAAGAGCCTGAATAATGGCCGGAACCTTGCCAACAAGTCAAAATCTATGAAGTTCCGGACTTGAAGAGTTTCAGAGTGGCCGGAATCTGTGCCAACACGCTGATTCCTATGAAGAATTATATGCCGATCTTCCTTTGATCATTGTCACATTTCATGTGCACCTAGATGAACTTGTCCCAGTCGAAGTTGTTGTGCTATGTCTTGTTGAACTTTGAGCCCCTTGTCCGTGGGATCAGAATGAAAGGAATGCTCCAGTTTCCTATCTTTTTGATACTCTCTTCGTTGAAATACTGTATACTCTTAATCATAGATGGCACCTTCTCCTGACGGTATTGTTGTGGTAGCTATACCTTATCAGGAGTTGGAGCCATCTTTTATCTAAATATCATTTTCAGAATGAAACTTTGGGCTAGCTGAAAAAATCAGCGAAGCGATTTCCCGGAAGACCCTGGTACTGAATCGTCAGCGCATTTACCAGGAACTCATTCACCTGTCAGATGGTGCTCTTTGCAAAACATATAAATCCCGTCATTTTCTGCGCTGTCACAAACAGCGCCGGCTGCTAGTTTTACATCATCGGAAGCGTTGCCCATAGCTACTCCGAGGCCGACCGCTTGCAGCATCGCTATATCATTGCCACCATCACCAAAGGCCAGCGATTGGGATTTATCAAGATGAAAGTACTTGAGCACTTTGTGAATCCCGAGAGCCTTGCTTCCGTTCTTAGGTATAATGTCTACTGCGCGCGGCCACCAGGTAGTAATTTCAGCCCCGGTCACCCCATGCAACAGAGCATCGTACTCAGACTTCTTGCCACCGGACATGATTTGATAGATTTCCTGATTTGCGAGTTCTTCAAAACCTTCACCAGATGGCACCTCTACTTTGGCAATCTTAAAATATTCCACCAGGTCATCATCACGGCCGTTTGCACTCATTCTGTCTATTGAGGACAACACCACAGGTCTGCCGATTTGGCCGGCATTGCTGATAATCTGGTGTACTGCTTTTGTCTCAATGGGATTTTTGTAAATTACATCTTTTCCCGCAATACAATATGAGCCGTTGAAGTTAATTATCGCATCAAAAACAATCCCATCAAATTTTGGAGTTGTCAAAGGGGGTCTGCCCGTGGCAATGCAGATGCGAATATTGTTTTTCTGCAACTGCAATAAAGTATCATGCGTTCGGGGAGACAATTGTGTGCTGTCGAAGACCCTCAGAGTTCCGTCAATATCGAAAAAAACAATTCTTATGTCATCAGTTTTCACTGTAATATCCTTTCACGGAGATTAAGTCAATTTTTGCTTCCTGAAGTGCCCAGATGCATATGGCCTGATAATCTGGCACTTGAGTCATGAACAGGCTGGTAGTTATTATATCAAAAATGATATCAGTTTGATTTACATTGTAGTTACTGTTCACAGTTGACGGAGCATACAGGAATTCGCGGGTAAGAAAACGAGTCCGGCAAGACGTTCTTTAAATCGTTTACCCGCGAAACAGGGAAGGCCGTCGAATTCGCGGGTAAGAAAACGAGTCAGGCAAGACGCTCCTTAACTCGTTTACCCGCGAAACGGGGCAGACCGTCGAATTCGCGGGTAAAGAAGCGCGACCGGTAACCACAGCCGACGCAAGCATACCCGCGAAATGGGGCAGACCATCGAATTCGCGGGTAAAGAAGCGCGTCCGGCAAGATGCAGCCGACGCAAGCATACCCGCGAACAGTAACACATCGTAGTATTTGCACCATAAACTTAAGTATCCTCATTTGGCTTTGCAGTGCCATCAATGGTATAATGTTCTCGCAAGTATTATGTTTTGACAAGGAGGACTCATTATGGCAGAAGTGAACAGTAGAAAAGTAGCTATTATCGGATGCGGAATGGTGGGTGCGTCCAGCGCATTCTCTCTTATGCAGAGCGGAATGTTCTCAGAAATGGTATTGATAGATGCCAACCAAAAGAGGGCTGAGGGAGAGGCAATGGATATAAGCCACGGGCTTCCTTTTGCCAAACCCATGGACATATATGACGGGACATATGATGATATTACGGATGCGGCAATTATTGTAGTTACTGCCGGTGCCGGCCAGAAGCCGGGCGAGACAAGACTTGACCTTGTCAGGAAAAATGTCGGGATATTCAAGTCAATAATACCTGAGATAGCAAAACGCGACTGCGGCGGCATTCTGCTGATCGTGGCAAATCCGGTGGATATTCTTACGTACACTGCGGCAAAACTATCGGGATTTCCGGAAAACCGTGTGTTGGGTTCAGGAACAGTGCTTGACAGTGCACGCCTCAAATACCTTTTGGGAGAGCACCTGAATGTGGACTCGCGGTCAGTTCACTCATTCATTATCGGCGAGCATGGCGACAGCGAGATCGCGGCCTGGAGCACAGTAAATGTTTCGGGGGTGCCGCTTTACAAATTCTGCGAGATGAGGGGATACAGGGATCATGAGGACGCAATGCTCAGGATCGCAGAGGATGTCAAGAACAGTGCGTACAGGATAATCGAAGACAAAGGCGCAACATATTATGGAATAGCCATGTCGGTCAGACGAATCTGCGAGGCCATAGTACGTGATGAGAAATCAATACTCCCTGTTTCAAGCATGATGCATGGTCAATATGGAATTGAAGGATGTGCGCTGAGCATGCCGGCAATAGTCGGGGCTGACGGCATTGAGACCCTTATTCCACTCGAACTTGATGAGGATGAACTGTCAAAACTTCATGAATCGGCTGATACGCTTAAGCAGGTAATTGTTGACTCGGTTGGCCTATAACTTATTTGTAAGAAAACGAGGGCTGATAATTGAACCTGTACATAAGTGATTTGCACTTCGGGCACAGCAAAATAATACCGTTTGATAAAAGACCATTTGCAGACGTTGATGAAATGGACCGCATTATGATCGAGCGCTGGAATGACTGCGTCCGGAATGAAGATGATGTTTACATTGTCGGAGATTTCAGCTTCATGAGCAGGCATCCGGATGACTGGTATCTGGAGCAGCTTAAGGGGCACAAACACCTTATTGTCGGCAATCATGATGACCCGTTGCTCAGAAATGAAAAGGCAATGGCTTATGTTGAATCGGTTGATAAGATGCAGCAGGTGGCAGACGGCGATAAACAGATAGTCCTGTGTCACTTTCCTCTTGCCGAGTGGGACAGAGAGATATTCGGATCATGGCTGATATATGGACATCTTCATGCTAAGAAGGATGAAGTATATGAGTTCATGAAAACAAAGAAGAGGGCACTTAATGCCGCAGCCTGCATAAACGGATATACGCCGGCTTCATTTGAGGAACTGGTCAGTGCAAATGAAATATTCCAGCGGGAGCAGGATTGAGACGATCTTCTCCTGCAGACTGATACTGATGAATTCGAAACTGAGGTAAATGAGCATGATCCTGGGACTTACGTATTATGAAATTTGCATGGACTTTCTGGTTTATTCTTTTCTGGGCTGGGTCCTGGAGGTGGTTTTCCATGCGTCAAAACTTGGCAAGATAGTTAACCGTGGTTTCCTTAACGGCCCGGTCTGCCCGGTATATGGTTTTGGCATGGTGGGACTTTTGATGCTGCTTCAATCCATCAGTTCGGCAGATACTGTCGAAGACACTAATGTATTTGTGCTCTTCTTTATATGCATGTTATTTGGAAGCGCAGTAGAACTGCTGGCCGGCTGGCTGCTCGATGTTATCTTCCATATGAGGTGGTGGGAT
This sequence comes from Lachnospiraceae bacterium, assembly GCA_028706005.1. Taxonomy (GTDB): domain Bacteria; phylum Bacillota; class Clostridia; order Lachnospirales; family Lachnospiraceae; genus CAG-791. Next base: position 4,323 of record JAQWCI010000071.1, on the reverse strand, counting down.
TATTCAGATGAACCGTTCAATCTGCACGGCTATATCTGCCTTCGCTTCAGCCTGCTGTGGGGAGTGGGCGGCATCGTCGTGATCGGTATGTTATACCCGATGCTCAGCAATATTACAACAGCGAAGATCCCACAGAAATACGGATGGATCATCATGCTGTTGTTATATATTGTGTATTTTGTTGATTTCATAGTGACGGTCGCATCGATACTCGGGCTGAATAAAAAGCTGAAAGAAATCGACAGATTGCAGAAAATGCTGCGCAAAGTATCAGATAACATGACCGAGCGTATTGGAAAGACAGCATACAAAGCTGGTGAGCAGATTGGAGAGGGCGCAGTCCAGGCAAGCCTTGCAATGGACAATGTGCGTGATAAGGCATATGCCGCCAAAACAAATGCAACCATCAGGAAAATCAACATGGAAACCGGCATAATAGAAGGCCGCAGGAACCTGCACGAGAAATATGCAGCAGCTGTTAAAAAGCTTGATGACCTGCAGCAGCAACTGAAGGCACAATCCAAACAAAAGCCTGATTTTCCAGTTGACAAGGACGTGCAGTAAATAGTATTATTATCAAGCGGTTCAAAAAACAAACCGCTTATATTTATGGCGAGGTAGCTCAGCTGGCTAGAGCACGCGGTTCATACCCGCGGTGTCGAGGGTTCAAGTCCCCCTCTCGCTACGAATCGGAGTCTCGGAATTCATTGGAAAATCAATGGTTCCGGGACTTCTTGTTTTTGCTGACTAAGGTATGCAAACGTATGTACTCATCTGAAAGCCTCTGAAATCAAGGACTTGGCAAGAAAGACGAAGAAGAAAGCAGCCAGGCAATTCAGAAATACATTCGAAGAATTACCAGGGTAACGTAGAACACTCAATAAACCACTGTCAAAACAAGTGACCCATAGTAGAGAGCTTCCAATACTTCTGAAGAATGAAACTGTGGCAATGATTAAGCAAATCATTAGTGAATAATATATACTGAACACTGAAGATAACAAAAAGATATTTATGGTTCATATAAATTTGCAAATCTGAAGTTCGGCGCTGTTGGGATGGCTATTAATTCTGCCCAACGAAAAATTGAGAATCGGAGAATGACAAATGAGATTGGAAACGGAACGATTGCTTATTCGGGACTTTGTCAGCAAGGATGAAATCATGCTGAAAAAAATTATTTGGCAGGAAAATATGGTTCGCTTTATGCGCGATTGGTCAGAAAACAGTCTGGATCCAGAAAGACTCCGCGGATATATTGACTGGCTCGGGACACAGACTCAGTCCACAGATGTATACGAAAATAAACGATATGCCATAGTACTGAAAGAAACAGGTCTGCTCATCGGTATGGTTGGAATGGGTCTGGAGAATACCTTGAATGAGGTTGAGATGGCGTATTTCACAGACAAAGATTATCAGGGGAAGGGGTATGCCACAGAAGCACTTATGCGATTGTTTGATTGGTGCATGTCAATATCAGGCCTGCCATATATGATCCTGACGATAGACTGTTCAAATCAGGCTTCCTGCAGAGTTGCGGAAAAGGCAGGCTTTGAATTGTTCGAAAAGAGGACTCCAATTAATCACAAACAGCCTAATATGGATAGTGACAGCTACTATTATTACAGGAAATATAGAAATCCGAAGGCTGAATAGTCGGCGACTTGTATATTCATAACAGGAGATACGGGAGTTGTTGCAAGGCAGATTATTTATATTTTGTGTAGTGTGAAACATAGAACGGAGATGTTATTATGCTTGAAAAAATGGGTTCATATTTTGATGTTGAATTTGAAAGCGACGCTTTTGATGCCGCAGTATCTGTGGAATCGCTCCACCATTTCACAAAAGCAGAAAAAATTCCGTTGTATCAAAAAATCAGAAACGCACTTAAATCTAACGGCTATTTCATTCTTACTGATTACTTTTCACTTTCTGATTCTGATGAAGAATTTCAGCGTAAGGAGTTGTTACGCCTGAAAAAGCTGCAAGGAATAAGTGACAGCGAGTTCTATCATTACGACACCCCACTGACAGTGCAGCATGAAACTGAAGCATTGCAGGCTGCGGTTTTTTCAAAAATTGGTATTTTGAATCATTGGGGAGCTACTTATACACTTAAAGCTGAAAAATAAACATCTGTTAAAACAGGCAAAGATTATGAGCATAACTTTCACCTCGACAACTTCCCGTTTGTTGAGGTAAAACCATAAGAGGATTATCATGATGGAAACAAAACGTTTGATATTGAATGTTGCATTACTGAAGCTCCTTTTATCAGAGAAGACAGCAGACGCTGACACAGGCAAAGGAACAACCGATTATTCAATGCGCAGTTTTTAAGGGAACGGATCGAGCTTTTTTTGTGGATCGTCGCGATATGGCAGGCTCTTTACAGAATCAGATGAATGATGCATTTCAATATGTGCTTGAGAAAATCAATCTTGGGATGAAGATTAATGGTATATATCGTCAGGACGTATATGAACTGCCACCAGATAGTGTGCGAGAGCTAATTGCAAATTCTGTTGCACATCGCAGTTATTTGGAGCCTGGCAATATTCAGGTAGCTCTGTTTGATGACAGACTTGAAATTACATCTCCAGGGATGTTACCAAATGGTGTTTCAATCCAGAAAATGAAAGAAGGATATTCCAGACCAAGAAATCGTGCAATTGCCAATGCATTTGCTTATATGAGAATTATTGAAAAATGGGGAAGTGGAGTTCCACGTATTATTCGTGAATGTAAAGAATACGGTCTGCATGATCCACAATTCATTGATTATGACGGAGACGTCAGAGTGAATATGTTCCGTATTACATATAAAGAGAATAGGGGGACTACCCAAACTACCCAAACTACCCAAACTACCCAAACTACCCAAACTACTACCCAAACTGATTATTCTGTAATACAAGAATTAACTCGGGATGACAAGTTGATTCTTAGTAAAATCTCTCAGAAACCAGAAAATTCACAAAAAGAGATAGCAATAGAACTCGGCTGGACTGTGGATCGTGTGAAATACTATCTTAATAAAATGAAAAAACAAAATATCATCAAGAGAGTGGGAAGCAGCCATAATGGGCATTGGGAGCTGCTTGTAGATGATAGACCATGGAAGAACTGAATGCCTGGGTTTACCAATTCTGCGGCAAGATCAAGATAGCTAAGCTTAAATTATTCATGACTGTATAACCTCCCGTTTGTTGAGGTAAAACCATAAGAGGATTATCATGATGGAAACAAAACGTTTGATATTGAATGTTGCATTACTGAAGCTCCTTTTATCAGAGAAGACAGCAGACGCTGACACAGCAGTGCCATTCGCATTTTGCTGCGTAACATCGACAGATCGGAAGAGAAGATTATAAAGGTGGACACAATATGAAATCAAATGAAATGTGGCAAAGATATGCCGGAGATCACGCTGATCAAATAACCTATGAAGCCTGGGCTTTCTGCGGCGGAGGCAAAGTGGGAGACGAGCTGGCAGAATTGGTTTTGGCTGGTGTCAAAACAGCAACTGCAAGCGCATATGTTTCATATCAGGCAGAAGGTGAACCTGTACCTGAAGAGGGCTGCTACAGTGTGGTCATGTATGATGACGGCGAGGCTGCCTGCGTCATAAGAACGACCAGGGTGTCGTTGGTTCCGTTTAACGAAGTCCCAGCCAGTCATGCATATCTGGAGGGAGAAGGAGACCGAAGTCTTTCTTACTGGAGGCGTGTTCACAGGGAAGCTTTCAAGCCTGAATATTTAGCTGCTGGAAAAGACTTTGACGAAAGAGACCTGTGTGTACTGGAGGAATTCGAGTTGGTATATCCTGTAGAAGACCGTGCAGATGAGTCAGATGTCTCCCCACATAGTTAGCCAAATGATTACCTTTTGACAGGCTTTTGCATTGAGCACTGCAAAAGCCCTTAAACTGTAGTTTTGTAGCGATTCAGCGACTTCAAGTTACCCTTTCGCTACGAATTAGAGTCCTGGAATTCATTGAAAAATCAATGGTTCCGGGACTTCTGAAAGTACACTTACCCTTTCTGACCAAACCAGATCGCCAGGTGCCATATCGTGGCGGCAATGGAATACACCATACTAATACATTGACAGATATCTATATATGATTTACACTCCTCACATAGACAAATATCTATGTGAGGAGACAAAAGATGAATACAATTGATGTTGCTTTGATATGCAAAGCACTGAGCGATTCAAATCGTCTGCAGATAATTGAACTGCTGTCTGATGGAGAAAAATGCGGATGTAAACTGCTTGAAAAGTTCAACATTACACAGCCTACCCTTTCTCATC
>JAQWCI010000070.1 GCA_028706005.1 Lachnospiraceae bacterium | reverse complement strand
AGTCTTTACACCTGGCACCGTAAACTTGAATCTGATGGCATATGCTCACCGCCTTTCTTTATCTGATTACACGACTTCTGCGCTGAAGTGTTCTTCTGCTATGGCGTTGAGCTGTATTGCAATGCTCTTAAAATCACAGTTCAGATCCAGCGTTTTAACACTGATCTTGTTTCCACTCATTTGGTAAACGCCATCAGGCTGTATAGTTTCGTCTGTTCGCGCATATAAGAGCATTCCAGAGACCTCATGCGGTTTATTGCCAAACTGTGTGTCCTTGTTTTTTACATAGGTAAAAATCTGATATAAATTGTTCGAATGCAGAGTATGCGCATCAAATTGAACCTGCGTGGTGTACGTGTAGTACTTCGCGTCTATGATGAGAACCTTTGCTCCCTGTGCCAGAGTAATGTCGCTTTGCATTATTGGCAGCATCGTGCCGATTCCATCGTCAAGTGCCCACGGGATTTGCGACGCGCTTACATTCAATGTTGGATACTCTTTGATGTAGTATTCGAGTATAAATTTCTCATACAGGCGGCTCATTCTTTGTTCATCTATGAATGACGCCAACTTGTGCTCACCTTGCTCTGTGGTCAGTAGCATTCCCTCAGTGATGAGCTGGCACAGGCTTATCAACATCCGATAGGTTTGATTGTTGCGCTGAAAGCGGATGGCAGACCACTTAACGCTGGTAAGGTCTATGGTGTCCACATTGACAAAGAACAGCATCCTATTTTTGAGCTCATCTTTATATTCGCCTTTTACTTCTTTTTGACGCAACAGTAGCATGACCGTTGTTTTCAGAATCTGGTTAAGAAAGTTGTTCTCGGACAACTCATCATACTCGCAGGTCAGCACACGCTCTCTGGCAATTCTGTTTTTGATAGTTCCGGGCATATCAATTTTTCCGCGAACCACCGCGAGCTCTTCGGTGTGGTTCAGATATTCACGGTAGATGCCCTGCTTTAACTGCTGCCCGATACCTTTGGAGATGATCGCTGCAAAGAGGTCGTGCATATTATCAAACTCTTCTGTAGCCACGTCCTCAAAATTTGACTGATTCAGCGTCGTAAATGCGTAAGACAACATATAGTAAATATTTTTTATGAGTATGCTCTTATCCTTTATCATTGGAACACACCCCGCAGGATGTTCTCCCATCTTTGGAGCCTGGCACTGTCATCGAACCAATACTCACTCAGCATGGGGAGTATGTCATAATCTACGATAGAGCGCAGCCATTCGTCTGTGCAGGCTGTTTGCCCACAGAAATAGCTGTGACCGATGCAGAAGCCCCTTCCCAAAGATCTGTCAAGAGTTATCTCCTTGTTAAGCTCAATAACCTTTGCAATCAGCTCGTTCAGTGTCTCGTCATTCAGGGCTTTTTGGTATTTCATAAAACCTTCCGAGTCAAATCCGGGTTCTACCTCGAAGAAGCTGAAACGACGACGCAGAGCGTAATCTATCATCGCAATGCTACGGTCGGCAGTATTCATCATCCCAATAATATACAGGTTATTTGGAACAGAGAACGAGAGCCCATTGTATGCCAACGTCGCCTTTGTGCCTCGATAGTCACGCTCTATCAGCATGAGTAACTCACCAAATATTTTACTCATATTGCCTCGATTGATTTCGTCGATGATAAAGAAATAATCCTTATCCGGCTGGTTTGCTGCCTTTTGGCAGAAACGATAGAATATTCCTGATTTTAGTTCAAAACCATCATTTACAGGTTTGTACCCCATCACAAAGTCCTCATAGGAGTAGTTTTGATGGAACTGCACAAATTCAATCCGGCTCTCATCTTTTTCGCCCATGATTGAATATGCAAGGCGTTTAGCTGCAAACGTCTTTCCGACGCCCGGAGCACCCTGCAGGATGATGTTTTTCTTGTTCTGTAGGACGGAGACCAGCATATCATATCGGCTCTCGCTCATGTACACTTCATCAAGGAACTCCGCCTTACAATACCTTTCGGCAGCGTCCTCGGCTGCAACGGGGTTTTCATCACGGATAATATCAAGGATAAAATCGTATTCGCCCTTTGTTAGCTTGAAAAGGCTACCCTGTGGATTACTGAAATACTCCATTCGCTCAAGCTCAGAGCAGTTTTTAAGTGTCTGGTAATCGATAGGCGAAGTAAGCCCTTCAACTTTTTCAAAGAAGATCTTTTCTCCATCCTGTTCGGCACTTATCCTGCCTATAGCAACAATTTGCTTTACAGGGTTGGACTCATAGCCGATTATCATATCTCCGGCTTTTGCGTCCAGAAAATTTTGGAATATGCGCCGCTTGTTACCACTGTCATTGTATAGAGTGTACGATTGGACTTCACCAACTGCGATGTCTGCAAAGCTCCAGATTTTCGGATTGGCATTCAACCACCAGTAACCGTGCTCCTCTTCGCCGGGAGCAGACGACACATAAAGCTCCACCTGACTAAGGTCAACTTTATCAAGCGCGGCGGAGAGCTCCTCGCGCAACTTCCATGTATAACTGCCAGCGTCTTCTTTCCTTGCATTTTGACCAATATACAAAATAGGCCACCAGCGTAAACTTTCGTTGTCACGTTCCATTACGGGGCAGCCCGTTTTCTCTGCTACACGCCGCGCCAATGACGATGACCCGATATTGTAGAAATTTTTCGTTTCGCCATATTTAATTGAAAGCTGGGTACAGGTGGCCTGCCCGCCATAGTCTTTAATTCGCTTCATAATTTCAAGACTGCCTGTAGTAAACACTTCAGAGTCACCGAGAAGCTGTACCCACTCGTCTGTAGAGATTTCAGGCGAATAATCCGCAGGGAACCATTCTTCGGTATTTGTCGGTTCTTTATCCTTCTGTGAAAAATAACGGCTGATATAAAAGCCCACATCAATCGTAAGTGTTCTCAGTTCGGGATCGGGATAGCAGGAGTCTGTCAATTGGGATTTAAGAAGACCTGTGAGGCTGTTATCGTTTTTAAGATCCTCGCATATTTCATCGTATAGGGCATAGAAGTTCCGCAGATTATCTGTGTAGGCACCTTTTTTGAAACGATAGTCACTGTCAAGCTCATCAGCAACAGCTTTAACTTCGCCGTATTTGTAAATGTAATATTTGTCGGGAAAACGCAACCAAAGATAAGTGCTGACGGCATTTTCATACTGATAATGCTGTCCCGCGCCATTTCCATACTTTTCAAGCAATAAAGAGGATTTGTCTTTAAACTTAAGGATTCTGGTAACGACATCGTTGCTCTCATCAAACAGGGCGATAAACATTGACCGCACTTCTTCAGGGGCTGTTTTTGCAAAACCCTCAATCATCTTAGCTGGAAAGTTATTCATGGACACAAGCAGGTTATATGTCTTTGACAGGGAGAGGGTTAGCATGCCGGCAAAATCCGTCGCATTAACATCCCAGTTATCCTGGAAAACTTTTACTGCTTCCCATTTGTATTTTTCGTTTTCCCATTGTGTAGAAGCAAAATCAAGCTTGTACTTTGCGAGAACTTCCTGCAAACGGAATTTGTCAAACATGGTATCCCTCCTTAAGCATTGCGCAGGCTCTTGTATATTTCATCAATGAAAAATCTGCCAGTAAATTTTGAAACTGGAAGTTAATCCTTCCGAATAATGACTGGAGACTAACTCTTCCGAAAAAGTATACAATAGATTTCGTTGGTTCACCACCTGCTGCTCCGACCAGAACAGGTGGCCATGATTTTTTTCCATTTGTTTTCACCTTCTGTCACCATCATACTTTGTTCGTAAACGCTTTCGAATTCATTGAATGTCAGCTTTTTCATGTATTCTTTCCTGCTCAGCTCGCTGACACATTCCTGCACCAATTTATACAGATCTATGAGGCTGTCATCCTCCCGGTATGCTAACTGGCAAAAAAAAGAGGAGAAGCCATATAACCCTGCTTTTCAGCGGGACGGTACATCATCATCTCGCGGAGCTTGCCTGTGATCTTGCTGCAAGTGAACTTCACCCCCCTGAAAACCCGGCTGTCCATTATGACAATCTGTTGTTAACAGCTGACAAGTTTATAAAAAGCATTTTCCTTATAGAATCCTTATATTTCCATTTTATTATATAGCAGGAAAGCAGAAGTAATAGCAGGTACTCAATACGTATGAGTACCTGCTATTATCAAAAGCCAGGCACTGCCTATAAATAATATTAAGGAGATAAAAGGATATGAATGAAGAAACAATGTCAATTAAAGGAAAGGGTCTTACGGACTTTCAACTGAAATATATTGCCATGGCACTGATGGTTCTTGACCATATTGAATACATGTTTACCTTTACAGGGAAAATTCCGATATGGTTTTCATGGCTGGGAAGACTATCGGCTCCGCTGTTTTTATTTTGCATTATACAAGGGTTTATACATACCCATGACAGGAAGCAGTATTTTATAAAAATATATGCAATTGCAATCGTTATGGGGCTTATTCAGTTTTCATTTTATAATATTGGACATTTTATGGTAAGACCTGATGGCTTTTTCCCGCAGAATATGATGCTGTCAACATTTACTATTCTTCTTGTCATTTTGCAGGGCATTGACTGGTGTCAGCATAAGAAATGGGTAAAAGGGCTCCTGGCAATCATTATTCCAAGCATACTGCCATTTATTGCAATACCATTTTTCCGGACTAAACAAACTTCTTTTATTGCAAATCTTCTGGCATTTTCATTTGTTCCCTTACACTCTGCTATAGCAGATGGAGGCACAGCGTTTATTGCAATGGGTGTTATCATGTACTTACTTCGTAATCATCCGAGGGCAAATGCCATTACCTTTTTTATTGAAAATATAGCACTTTATATAGGTGAGGCTGTTGTTTTTATAAAGCCGTTTAATGTGAGCAGCCTTTTTACAGAAGCATATGAATGGATGGGTGCTTTTGCAGCGATCATCATGCTCATGTACAATGGAAAAAGAGGAACAGGTTCCAAAAAATTATTCTATTGGTTTTATCCGCTTCATGTGTATATACTCTTTGCATTGTCATGGCTTGTATATATCCTGATTCACAAATAAGGCAATACATTATGGAAATAACAAAAGAAATATAGCTTTCATATAATAAAAAGGCACCGGTATGACAAAAATTCTCGCAGTAGATGATGAACGTGATATTTTAATGCTGATTGCAAATGCACTAAAAAAAGAAAATTATGAAGTAGACTGCAAAATGAGTGCTGATGAAATTGATTGGGAAACACTTCATACGTATGATCTTATACTATTAGATATTATGATGCCTGGTATGGATGGGATAACATTATGCGGAAAAATTCGTGACCAGGTTGATTGCCCGATTCTGTTTCTTACGGCAAAAGCGATGGAAAATGATGTGGAAAACGGATTTGACGCAGGAGCAGATGACTATATTAAAAAACCGTTTTCCGTAGTAGAACTGAGAGCAAGAATTGCCGCTCATTTAAGGAGGCAAAACAGAGAAGTTCACAGCAGTTATAATAGGGATGGCGTATGCTTTTATCTTAATAAAAAAGAAGTCTGGTATCAGGATAAACAGGTCGCATTTACCGGCAGTGAATATGCGATTTGCGAGCTGCTCTCCAAAAACCATGGACAGGTATATTCCAGAGAACAGATTTATGATGCGATATCAGGCTTTGACGGAGAAAGCGAACCAGCAGCAATTACGGAACATATCAAAAACATAAGACGTAAGTTTAATGATCTTGGCATATCACCGGTTGAGACCGTCTGGGGAATAGGATATCGATGGAAGTAAAGAAATTGAAAAAAAACCAAATCTCATCTAATGGAAAACGTAAACATGCCTACAGTTTAAGATCTATTTTTTTCGGGTTTATTATCAAGCTGATCGTTTCAGTGATATTGGCCATTATGTTATGGCTTATTCTGACGGTTTGCATAATTAATTCAAGTAGTCTGGAACCGGAGAATCATGAAGAAGCAAGAATCTATCAGCTGATGGGTGAATATGAAACTGCAGATATAATTCCGATTGATAAAATCCCCTCCAACATTAAATATGCTGCATTTAATAATGAAAAACATCTGACTGATACCAATCTGACAGGAGATAATCTGGAGCTCGCAAGGCAACTGGAATTCTCAGATAAGATAGCATATAGCATGGTTAACGGTATAGATAATTACAAAAAATTTACGTTAAGGGATGCTACTTACATATTTTTTTACCAGATGGAGGGGGTTTATAAAAATAAAGTTGCCCAATTTTGGGCTGATTATTTAGTATGGGTCAGCTTTTTGTGGATGATATTTTCAGCTGTTATTATAGAAACACTTTGGTTTGCATCAAAAATGCGTAAGCAGGTCAAAAAGATGCAGGAAACAGCTGTTTTAATTGATAAAGAAAATCTTGACTTTGAAATTCAAAATACAGGTGTAAAAGAATTTGATGAAGTTATGCATTCCCTTGATCTTTTGAAAAACAACCTGAAACAATCGTTAAAAGATCAGTGGAGAATGCAGCAGCAGCGAAAAAAGCAGTTGAGTGCACTTGCACATGATATAAAAACACCGTTAACGGTAATTTCAGGAAATACGGAATTGCTTTATGAAACGGATATGACAGACGAACAGAAAAGCTATTTAGAATATATGGGCAGAAATACGGAATATATCAAGAATTATGTCACGCAAATGATAGAGATTACAAAAGGTGAAGAAATCACTGCAAATTGTGAAAAGGTACCGTTAACAGATATTATTGATACAATAACAACTGATACGAAGGCTCTCTGCATCCAGCATGAACTTTCCTATAGCATTCATATTTCAGATGAAATTAAAAACTCCCTGCAGTCGATTGATGTAACAACAGACTTGTCTCTGCTTGGCCGGATTTTCATGAATCTCTTGGATAATGCAGTACAGTATAGTCCATCTATGGGAACCATTCATTGGAGTATTATGTGTGATCAATCTCCAAAACGGAAATATACAATTGCAGTTTATGATGAGGGAAGTGGATTTTCAAAAATGGGACTACTTCATGCAAAAGAGGAATTCTACCGTGACGATGAAAGCAGGAACGGGCACAGTCATTATGGAATGGGGCTTTATATTGTAGGACAGCTTGCAGACGTATGTGGACTGAGTTTGAAAATTTCAAATAATCCGGAAACACATGGAGCTATGATTGAAATCGGAGGATTATGCTGATGAATATGAGATTTATCTGTCCCCATATCCCCCAAATACCCTTTGTGCCATACCCTTTTCACCTGTCCTCATAAACTCTCTCACAAATATTCGCTCATTTCACCAAGTGATTCAAAAATTGCAGTCGGCTTAACATCTGATTTCTCAACATCTTCCATCCGGCATTCTCCTGTAAGCACCAGGAGGCCCGCCGCGCCGTTATTTACGCCTGTCGCAACATCCGTATATATCCTGTCTCCAACAAATGCGACCTGTTCCTTTTTGTATCCTGTCCTTGCCAGTATCATATCAAGTGTTTCCCTGTAAGGCTTCCCAAGGTATTTTGGTTTTACTCCTGTCGAAAGCGTGATTGCCGCACACATAGAACCGCAATCCGGGATGAACCCGCCGGAAACAGGGCAGTTTATATCGAGGTGTGTGGCAAGAAATACCGCTCCATTCCTCACAAAATCACATGTCTTTGTTAATTTCTCATATGTAAGTTCCGTGTCAAAAGCAGCTACAACAACATCCGGCTCATCGTCCGTGAGGAAGATCCCGGCGTCACGGAACGACTTCTGAAGCGTCCTTGTTCCCATCAGATATACACGTTTGCCGCTATAGTTTTGCCTGAGATATTCGATCGTGACATCACCTGATGTCATGATCTCTTTTTCTGTTATCCGACAATTCATTCCGGCGAGTTTCTCTATATAGTCATCGCTCGTCCTGGAAGAATTATTAGTGAAGAATAAGTACTCCTTACCGGTGCCCTCGACTTTCTTCAGGAATTCCAGTGAACCGTTTATGATCTCATTACTGATATAAAATGTTCCATCCATATCAAGCACAAACAGCCTGATATTGCTTAATATTTCTGCTCTTTTATCCATTTGTTTTGCCTTCCGAAGGAGAGTTCAGGATGTTCGTACAGCCTGACACTTTGCTCAATTCATACTTTCCATGATCCTGTCGAATTCTTCAGCGCACGCCAGGGTCGCCGCCCATGTAGACACCGTGCTCTCAATGCGTCCTTCTCTGACACACTTTATTACATCTGCTATTTCATAAACAAATCCGTTATCAGTCGCTGTATCTGTGAAGTGTTCTTTAGTTTTGCCCTGCTCATCATATAATAAACACTCTGATGCGTAATGCGGATTCGGCAAAACAAGTTTTCCCCTGTCACCATATACAACTATCTCGTCGTCCATATTAGTCACAAATGACGTCATGATGTCGGCCAGTGTATGCTCAAAATCTATCATGACATGGTCATTTGTATCGACGCCCGTCCTGCCTTTTGTCGCTGACTCATTGATCCTTACTATCTTCTGGTCAATAAGATAAGTTACGATCTCATATGCGTATACCGTAATATCCCTGGCAGCACCGCCGCCCAGAGCTTCGCAGAAATAGCGGTTTGTATCATCTTTGGGCGCAGCAAAACCTATGCTGCACCTGCAAAGTTGAGGAGCTCCGATTGCTCCGCCTGCTATCCACTCTTTGGCTTTCCTCACTGCCGGCAGATACTTGCTCCACAGTGCTTCCATCACAAAAACATGATTGTCGGCAGCTGCTTTAAACGCGGCTTTTGCTTCCACGCTGTTCTGGAACATAGCCTTCTCGCACAGGACAGGGACCTTTTTCTCAATGCACATTTCAGTCAGTCTGTAATGATCATTCGGAGTCACTGCTATATAAACACAGTCCGGTTTTTCATCATCAAGCATCTTCTCATAGCTGTCGTATGCCTTATCAATTTTGCACTCGTCAGCCAGCATTGCTGCCCTGTCCATGCTCTTGCTTGCTACCGCACAGACAACGCAATCATCCATTTTTGAGACCGCATCGCAGAAATGTCTTGCTATATTTCCTGCTCCCATAATTGCAAAACGAAATTCGTCCATTTTAAACCACCTCCTGAGTCCACCGCCTTGCCAGACTTACATCTTTACAAGCGAAAATGAGATGTTACGGTACTACACTGGTAAAGACGATCTACAATTTGCTCTGTAGTTTTATACATTTCTGAAGTCGCTTATAGGCAGCGGCCTTTATAAGGGTTGCTTCTGAGACGCCGTATTTGTATCTCCGGATAATCGAGTAAACTTCGCAATCTAACAGATATCCTATTTCCACAACTTGTTTGTCATTGCAATCCTGAATAGTCAGACCGCGTTGACCGATAACCTGATTTTTTTAACCGGATGACGGATCACGGTTTTCCACTTTTCCTTAGCGACCTTGCGGGCATCCGAAAGATAAATTTCGTGATGTAGGCGGGTATCTGTAAAGTCGTTCGCATAGCTGTTTTCCGCGAGGAAGGCGTCCATCTTCGCCACCGTTTCCGGTTCGTCGTCAAAGGAGCCGAGATGCATTATTTGGACGCAAAGTCCTTCGTCTATGGTCAAAAATTTCGCCGCGGAGCAGTCAATCTTTTTCTTCTTTGTAGCTTCGCAGACCGCCCAATCGAAGTCCGTTTTCGTCACAAAGTCGGGCAAACGGATCACCGAGTTCCAGTGAAACAAGGATTTGTTCGTGTAGTCCACACCGTCGATACCCTCCTGCCACCAGAAGCCTTCCAGCGGCGGCACGACAAAATCGTAATATCCGTCGATACGGTGATCGCCCAGCTTGCTCATTTTGATGGTATATGCTACGGCATACAGCACGCCCACGGCCGACTTGTACGCACTGCCCTCCTCGTTTGGGTCGCCCGTGCCATGCACCGCGATATAGTTTGCCGCAGGAACAGTCACGATTTCCGGCTTGCCCTGGGGCAGATAGAATTCTTTGTATTCCTTCTTGAAATCAAAAGCCATGTCATTTACTCCTTTGCAATATGCTTGCCTTATTTAAGTTCCACCTGTCGCTGTCAGCTCCATGAGAAGCTCCTTCATCGTGGAAATCCCTGTGACCGGCAAAAGCAAAGCAAGCGGGCAGGCCGAGTTTGCCGCCAGGCATCTCGGCATACTGCGCAGTAAATCCGGAATTTGACGTGTAAACTATTGCGTTCATGTTTTGGTCTCATTTTGCCATGTATCTTTTGTCAAATATGTAAAATGCTCGGTGCGAATGTCGTTCATCAGCGCGCAGGGCTTGTCTCTCTCGGTATGGTGATAGACGAATCCGCATTTTTCCTGTACTCGCTTGGATTTTTCATTGCCGTTATAGTAACCGCACCAGACGCCGGTGCAGGAAAGTTCCTCAAAGCAGCGCCGTAAAAGCTCCCTCACCGCCTCGGGGATAAGTCCCTGTCCCCAATAGGGAACGCCGATCCAATAGCCAATTTCAGCCTCCGAATTTCCCATAGGTGCGCTGCCGTGGCCTTTTCGCATGATGCCGACGCTGCCCACGGGCTTGCCAGTTTCTTTTAACACCACAGCGTAAGTTTCCGGCTCAGACAGTACATCCGGATTATTTCAAGGCTGTTTTCCTCGCTTGTGTGAATCGGCCAACCCGCAATCGGGCCGACAGCGGGGTCTTTGGCGTATTTGTACAGCTCCTGTGCATCGCTGTCCAGCCATGGGCGCAGAATCAGCCTTTCAGTTTCCAATACCATTTTATTTTTCCTTTCTATGGCGAGTCAGCCATACACACGCCGCGCAGATACTTATAAAAGTGACTATCCCTGTACCAATTTGAGAAACTTTTTGTCATTCAATTCCTCGTTAGTAAGATATGCACCGTCACAAAACAATGCGTAGGTTGTGATGGGTGTCGGCGCGTTTTGCGCGGTCTCCTTGCTTGTGATATGAATTGCATGGAATGGGATGTTGTTTTCTTTTGCTGTTTCTTCAAGAATGGGAACATATTTCGCATTGAAGGGGCACTGGCTTGTATAGTACAAAACATAGCCGGATTCCTCTATATGTGGATGCCTGGCGCATTCCTTAAACTGCGGCCTGGCAGCATCCTCATCAAACGGCAGAACCCATAGCTGAATTCCGTTATCCGCTTCATCACAGACGGAAAAACCCTTGTGCGCAAGAAACTTCGGGTCTGCCAGGAAAGGTTTCTTTTTTGCGGAGGATAGAACACACAGACCTTTTCTACCCTTTGACTTGCTGTCTGTGATGCACTCATTCAACAAATCGCTGGAATATCCGTTTCCCTTGAATGAGCCTGATACCCACAGGCAGTTAATCACCATATATCCATCAGCAACGACAGGAATCCAGGCATTTTCGGCAGGTATGTATTCGATAAAGCATTTACCGCGCTCAACACTTTTCAGAAAAACAAGGCCATCGTCCAGTCTATCTGAAAGCCAGTTTTTTTTGGAGGACACCTGCACATCCTTGTTATTGCTGATTACACAGCAGATGTGCTCTCTTTCCAAATTCTCTTTTGTAACATTGATATAGTCCATGTCAGTTATTCCTCCACATTAAGTAAGCGTGCTTAGGAGCACCTTGCCGGAATTGATTCTTTACCCGCGAATTCGACGGTCTGCCTCGTTTCGCGGGTAAACGAGTTTAAGGGCATCTGGCCAGACTTGTTTATTTACCCGCGAATTCAACGGTCTGCCCCGTTTCGCGGGTAAGCGTGCTTAAGGACACCTGGCCCAGCTCGCTTCTTTACCCGCGAATTCGATGGTCTGCCCTGTTTCGCGGGTAAACGTGTT
>JAQWCI010000226.1 GCA_028706005.1 Lachnospiraceae bacterium | reverse complement strand
TCCGGAAGGACGAGCTCAGCTTCTGTATCAAATGGGACAGTTGCCTTTACAGTAATAGTTTTGCCGTCTTCGATCTTCCACTCGCTCTTTATAAGACCTGAGGCAGATTTGAGCGATCCCTTCGCCCATCCTGTTCTGTAGTCAGGCTGAGGCGCGATCACAAATTTCTTAAATCCGGCTCCGTTTTCGCAGGGTCTGATTCCGATCATATTTCTGAACATCCACTCCACAATTGATCCATACGAATAGTGATTCATTGAGTTCATTTCTGTTCCGCTTATTTTTCCGTCAGGAAGTATGGAATTCCAGCGCTCCCAAATCGTAGTTGCTCCCATCAGCACTTCATAGAGCCAACCGGGATAGCCCTTCTCGAGCAGAAGGTGATACGCCATGTCGTTCATTCCATTGTCAGACAGGACCCTGCACAGATACGGAGTTCCGACAAAACCGGTCTCGAGATGATAGCGGTTACTGCGCAATTTGTCCATGAGACCTTTTCTTGTCGCTTCCAGTGCGTAGTCAGGTGTGAGTCCCATGTACAGAACAACCACATAAGCGGTCATAGTATTAACACAAAGCCTCCCTGATGACGTGAAGTATTCATTAACGAAGGCATCATGTATCTCTCTGGCAAGCTTCCTGTATTTGGCCTCGTCCTCTTTGTTTCCGATGATACCTGCTGCCTTTGCCACAATGTCCGTCGAATAATAGTAATAGGCTGATGAAATCAGGAATGGATCAGTCGCGCCGTACACACCGCCCTTTACATTACCATCAAGCGCCAGCCAGTCGCCGTAGTGGAAACCGCTCTGGTACAGATGTTTTGACCCATACCTGTCATCCTCGCCCTTCATGTAATCGACCCAGGCCTTCATACTGTCATACTGACGGCGCAGTATTTCTTTGTCGCCCGAATGAAGATACACGTTCCATGGGATTATCGTCCCGGCTTCGCCCCAGGCCGTAGATATCGTCGCCCCGTTATTGCATACTGGCACTGTATCCGGCACCGCGCCATTAAATCGCTTCTGCTCGCAAAACACATCCACACCGTATTTTGCATAGAAAGCGAAGGTGTCCATAAAATAACAGGCTGTGCCTGAGAAGATCTGTGCATCCCCTGTCCATCCGTATCTTTCATCGCGCTGCGGGCAGTCCGTCGGGACATCGAGGAAATTTCCTTTCATTCCCCAGCGTGCATTGCTTATGAGCTTGTTGACGAGCGGATCTGATGTCTAAATATCACCGATTTCTTCCATCTTTGAATGAATGACAAGTCCACGGAAATCGTTGAGATCAGGCACACCTGCCCACCCTGTTATCTTTACGAACCGATATCCATAGAACGTGAAATGCTGTCTGACCACGCGTTCAGTCCCATCAGAAATATAGGTAAATTCCGCCTTTGCCGTCCGCAGATTCTTATTGTAGAAATTGCCATCCTGCAGTATCTCTCCGAACTGGAACAGTATACTGCTCCCCTTTGGCGCGTCACATCTGAATTGAAGCCAGCCCACCATGTTCTGTCCCATATCAAGGACAGTCTCCCCGGCAGGTGTATGCAACAGCTGCACAGGTCTTATCTCTTCATTCACAACGATCTGCGGATCGATCCTCGGGCAGAGTTTGCTCTTATCCAGATCGATCTTTTCGGTGTCTATCACTTCACTGCAATCAAGCGCAGCGTCATATATCTCTCCCGGATATATTCCGCTGTAGACGATATGGCTCTTTCTGGCCTTCCATGTAGGATCAGTGTTTATCTTTTCAAATGAACCATCCTCATACCAGATATACAGCTCACCT
The DNA here is from genome assembly GCA_028706005.1 of Lachnospiraceae bacterium. Classification (GTDB taxonomy): domain Bacteria; phylum Bacillota; class Clostridia; order Lachnospirales; family Lachnospiraceae; genus CAG-791. The sequence continues at coordinate 1,062 of JAQWCI010000226.1, read as the reverse complement.
GTCATGGCGAGCCTGTTCCCATAGTTTTCCTCTTTCCTGCGAAGTCCAAACCACCCCTTGTACCAGCCGTCGCCGAGATCGACCTCGAGGAGATTATTGCCCTGACGCAGTTCCGGGCAGAAAGTCTGGTATGGAATATAACTGTCATAAGGGCAGAAACCAGGCAGAAGACACTCATCTCCTTGTTTTGACCCATTCAGGTAAAACTCATATACACCGAGTCCTGTCATATACATTCTGGCTCTTGCTACCGGCTTCGTGATATTGATTTCCTTATACATGCACACCTGAAGCTTTTTGTCAGCAACAGGTGTTATAAAGTCCGCTGTCCATGTGCCATCTCCGGGCGTCTCGAACCACGCAGTTTCGCTCTTCGCTTCGTCTTTGTTATCAGCCTTTACAGTGACATCCCAGTAATATCTGGTGCAGGGCTTAGTCTGCACCGGCAGTTCAAAACCTGTACTGCAAATGTCCGCTCTTTCTCCGCTGTCATAGATCATCTGCGACATGTCCGCATCCAGTGCGACCCGGACGCGCGCGGATGTCTGCCTTAGAGCCGCCGTATCCTCACATATATACGAAACAACATAATGATCAAATCCGTAGCCCAAAGGGTTAACAAGGTGATTAAGTCTGAGGTGAGTGATTTTCATTTTTGGTATTGCCTCCATGAATAAGTTTTTACGAAAGCCCAACGTCGTAATCTTGTTACTGTTCAGGATTCATGTGTGTTGCTCAGTTCTTTATCAGTGCTCTTTCAACAGCTTTTTTCCATCCGTCATATTTCTTTGCCACATCTTCATGAGACATTTCAGGAAGATAAGTCTTGCGGTCTTCCCCCTGGAACAGCGTCTTTCTGTCAAAAAATCCCATGCCCAGTCCTGCTGCATATGCCGCACCGAGTCCTGACATTTCCTCTGCCTCCGAGATATGTATCGCGGCATCCGCCATATCACTCTGGAACTGCATAAGGTAGTTATTCCCGGTAGGACCTCCGTCAACACATAACTCCTTTATCTTGCTTCCTGAATCCTTCTCCATAGCCTTTATGATATCAGTGAT
>JAQWCI010000069.1 GCA_028706005.1 Lachnospiraceae bacterium | reverse complement strand
CCCTGGCACTGACAAGTGTTACATAACCGTTGTCAGTCTCCGGTGCTTCGTCCATGAACTTGAATATTCTGGCAGCACCGGCGAGCGCTGTGACAATCGAGTTGAACTGGTTTGAAATCTGCGAGATCGGGTTCGTGAAGTTGCGCGACAGTGTCAGAAATGATGCTATCATGCCGAGTGTCATCGAGTTTGTCCCGAAGATCCCGAGGTTGGTGATTCCCGCAATCGCCATGTAGGCGCCGAGCACTGCGATGATCACATATTGAATGTAGCCGAGCGCATTCATCATCGGCATCATTGCGTTTGCGTGACCGTTTGCCGTTCCGGCGCTGGTCTCCCAGGCCTTATTCTTAACACGCATTTCTTCTTTTGTTTTGTCTTCGTGGCAAAATACTTTAATGACCTTCTGTCCGTTCACCATTTCCTCGACATAGCTGTCAAGATCGGCGAGAGTGCGCTGCTGCGCAACGAATGACGAACCGCTTTTGCCGGCGACGTAAGCTGCGATCTTCAGAGTAAAGAACATGGCGACAATCACGACGAGCGTGAGCCATATACTGATGTATAGCATGCAGAAGAAGACCGCAACTATCGTGAAAACAGATGAGATTACCTGCGACATGGACTGTGCGATCATCTGGCGGAGCGTGTCGGTGTCGTTGGTGTAAAGGCTCATTATTTCGCCGTGCGTGTGCCTGTCGAAGAAGCTCACAGGCAGCCGCTGCATTTTGGAAAACATATCATCACGGATTGTTTTGAGTGTCCCCTGTGCGATCGTGACCATCATGCGGTTGTACATTAGGTTGGCCAGAGTGCCGACAAAGTAGATGACGGCGAGCACCGCGAGAGCCTTGAGAAGTCCGGAGAATACCGGGGAGTCAGAGCCAAGAAGCGGCGTGATGTAGTCGTCTATCAGCGTCTCGAGGAATAATGATGATGCTGCGCTCGCGAGCGCCGACAGCAGGATGCAGACAGTGACGATTATGAGCTGCGCCTTGTATGGATGCATGTATGACAGCAGGCGCTTCAGAGTGGTTTTGTCAAAACTTCCGGTGCCGGATGACTTGCTGCTCTTGGATGGGGCTGAGTTATTCTGTGCCAAATCGGGATTTACGACTTTATTCTTATTCATTGTCAGCACTTCCTTTCTGCTGGGATTCGAAGACTTCGCGGTAAATATCGCTGGACTTAAGCAGTTCATCATGAGTTCCGACGGCCTGAATGCGACCGCCATCCATGACGACTATTATCCCGGCGTGAGCTATGGAGCTTATTCTCTGAGCGATGATGATCTTGGTGGTGTCAGGGATGAACTCGGCAAAAGACTTCTGGATAACGGCATCAGTTTTTGTGTCGACTGCGCTGGTGGAGTCATCGAGTATCAGTATCTTCGGCTTGCGGAGCAGCGCTCTCGCAATGCAGAGTCTCTGCTTCTGGCCACCTGAAACATTTGTGCCGCCCTGATCAATGTGCGTGTCATAGCCGTCGGGCAGCGTGTTGATGAATTCATCTGCGCAGGCGAGACGGCATGCTTCCTTGATTTCATCGTCAGTGGCATTTTCGTTGCCCCAGCAAAGGTTCTCTTTGATAGTTCCCGAGAAGAGCTCGTTCTTCTGAAGGACCATTGCGACTGCCCCGCGCAGCGCCTCGAGGTCGTATTTTCTGACGTCCACCCCACCCACTGAGAGAGCGCATTCTGTCACGTCGTAAAGCCTCGGAATGAGCTGCACAAGGCTCGATTTGGATGAACCGGTGCCACCGATTATGCCGACTGTTTCGCCGGACCTGATGGTGAGATGTATGTCGTCAAGCACCTTTTTGTCTGATGTTGATGCGTATGTAAAGTCCACATGGTCAAAACAAATGTTCCCGTTCTTTACTTCCATGACCGGATCTTCTGGATTTCTGATGTCTGTCGTTTCATCAAGGAGTTCTGCGACTCTGCTCATCGAGGATGCTGAGATAGTGATCATTGCAAAGACCATCGAGAGCATCATGAGACTTGTCAGGATCTGCATGGCGTAAGTTATGAGAGCCGTGAGCTCACCTGTCGTGAGACCGAGAGCTGCGTTGTTTCCGGAAGCGACGATAGCTTTGGCACCGAGCCAGGAAATAAGCAGCATACAGGCATACATGCAGGCCTGCATAAGCGGTGAGTTGAATGCGATAAGCCGTTCACCTTTTGCAAAATCAGTGAAGATACGCTTTGATATGCCGTTGAATTTTGTGATTTCATGATCCTGCTGATTGAAAGTTTTGACTACGCGGATGCCCTTAACGTTCTCCTGTACGACATTGTTGAGCTCATCATATGTTTTGAATACCCGCTTGAAAATCGGATTGACACCGCGCACTACGAGGAAGAGCCCAACTGCAAGTACAGGTATCGCGATGAGAAAAATGAGCGAGATGTCCTTGCTGATACTGAAGGAGACGATTATTGAGAAGATCATCATGACCGGGCCTCTGACCGCCATTCTGATCAGCATCTGCCAGGCGTTCTGGATGTTGGTCACGTCGGTAGTGAGGCGTGTGACGATGGAAGATGTCGAAAATCTGTCAATGTTCGAGAAAGCAAATGTCTGCACGTTGTCGTACATATCCTGCCTCAGGTTCGCGGCAAAACCTGCCGAACATCTGGCGGCGACATGCGCTGAGAGCACGCCTGTTATGAGCTCGAGCACCGCGAAGATGAGAAGCACAATTCCGTATTTCCACACTTCGCTCATTGAACCTTCATTGATGCCGAAATCTATCAGGTCTGACATGCAAAGAGGGATAATGATTTCGAAAACCACCTCGATTATTGATAGAATGACAGTTGTTATTGAGCCTTTCTTATGTTCGCGAAGACTTTTGAACAAGGTACGTATCATGGACTTCCTCCTTTGAATTTGTAGCACGCTACATATTTAACCAAAAAAATATCTTGTTCCTTATTTTATGTTCCGGTAGATTGTCTCCAGCATCTCAGTAAGCTGCTTAATCTGTTCCGCGGAGAGTGATTTGAGCATTTTGGCTTCCATCCCGGCGACAACTTTATCCATGTTGGAACCGGTCTTTATGGCAGTATCTGTGAGAGTGACGACCTTGTTGCGCCTGTCATCGGTGTCCTGCATTACTGTTACAAAACCGTTCTCCTTCATTCTGGACACAAGGCCTACAACTGTCGGATGCGAGACCTTGAGGAAATCCTCGATCTCTTTCTGAGTGGCTTTTCCGTCATTCTTTACAAGAAACATCAGGACCCGGCTCTGCGACAGGGTCAGATTGTGACTCTTAAGATCAGCGTCAGCATGTACCTTGATCTTGTCGTTTATGGACTTTATCAGATAACCAATGTGAGACTCCATATGCTGTGATATTCCTTTCTGCAAATAGTAAACATGAAAATTTTGTGCTGAGATTTGGTTTTCATGGATTTAAGTAAACTGCTGCTACCCCATTCGGTAAATCACAGCAACAATCTGTAGCACGCTACATATAATACAGACATATGATATTGATGTCAACATGCCAATTCTAAACTTTTGATAAATACAGTCAGAGAGGCTTGCTGAAAGACGACAGTGTTCCGGAAAAGTGAGCGCAAAAGCTACTGGAAGACAGTTTGCGCTCATATAGAAAGTGCGCCTGTATCTCAGCGCACTTCAGCCTCGTAGCCGGCATCGACAACTGCCTTTACCAGAGCATCATTGTTGACATCATGTGACAGCGTCACGACTGCCTTCTTGTCAGCGAGACTCACGTCTGCGGCGGTCACGCCGTCGACAGCCTCGAGGGCGGATTTCACATGTGCAACGCAGTGCTCGCACATCATTCCTGTTACTGATATTTCTTTTGTCAGGTTACTCATTTTTGTATTCTCCTTTGGTGTGATTGATTTGCTGGAACTGGTATTGTTCATTGAGGCCGTGTCATCTTCTGAATGTGCCTTTACTCCAGGTAATGGGCATGCTGTGAGCAGGCCGAGATCCGGGGCCGGCGGCAATTCGCGTGTCGCGAACGAGGCGCGTGTGAAACCGCGCCGTTTGTCGTGTTTGCCTGAGTGGACGTCGAAAAGATTCATCCGGAGGGCGTTGCCGACGACGAACAGGCTTGACAGGCTCATAGCGGCCGCGCCAAACATGGGATTCAAAACAATTCCGAACGCCGGTATCAGTGCTCCTGCCGCGACCGGTATGCAGAGCGCGTTGTAGAACAGAGCCCAGAAGAGATTCTCGTGAATGTTGCGGAGTGTTTCTCTTGAGAGACGCACAGCGCCGGCCGCGTCGATGAGTGATGACTTCATGAGAACGACATCCGCGGCATCTATAGCCACATCGGCGCCGGCTCCGATCGCGATGCCGACGTCAGCGCCTGTTAATGCCGGCGCATCATTTATGCCATCGCCGACAACAGCGGTGAGCCCGGATTTTCTGACCTGCTGCACGACCGCGGCCTTTCCATCAGGCAAAACATCTGAGATTATCTGATCTTCTTCAAGTCCAAGCTGTTTTCCGATGGCAACAGCTGTTCTGCGGTTGTCTCCGGTGAGCATCATTACCCGAATGCCAAGTCGAGCCATGATGCCAAGTGCTTCGTGACTGTCGCTTCTTACGACATCTGCGACTGCGATAATGCCGAGGAGTTTACCGTCCTCAGCAAAATACAGAGGAGTTTTGCCTTCGACAGAGAGTTCTTCGCCGCGTGTGCGCATGTTGACAGTCACATCTGAAACAGGATCGGTCATGCTCAAGTCTGAAATCGGCTCTACAACACCGTTTTCTGTCATCAGCGCAGCGTTTCCGCCAATGACAGTTTTGCCGGATGGAAGTGTGCCGCTCACGCCGTGGCCGGGGAGCGCTTTGAAATTGGTTATGATTGTTGATGAAATCTGCCTGTCTGCCTGATCCGGGCCATTGCCTGAATTTCCCGAATTGTTGTTATTGTTATTCGCTTTTTCTGCGTAGTCTCTTACTGCCGTTGCCAGCGGATGTTCACTCATTGCTTCAAGCGCACCTGCAATCCCGACGAGATGCCCGGAATCCACGCCGGCTGCGGGGATGACATCGGTCACCTCAGGTTTGCCTTCCGTGAGAGTGCCGGTCTTGTCGAGGATCATGTATTTGATCTTGCCGGTCGCTTCAAGCGAAGAGGCTGTTTTGAAAAGTATTCCATTCTTCGCGCCGAGCCCGCTTCCGACCATGATCGCGACCGGAGTAGCGAGCCCCATTGCGCAGGGACAGCTGATGACGAGCACTGAAATTGCGCGCCCTAAGGCAAAACCAATGTCACCGCGCGCGAATATCCATATTATAAAATCAATGAGTGCAATGACGATTACTACAGGGACGAAAACGCCTGAGACTTTATCTGCTATTTTCGCCACAGGAGCCTTTGTCGCCGCGGCGTCCTGCACCATGTCGATGATCCGCTGCAGCGTCGTGTCCATGCCGACTCTTGTTGCCGTGCATGTGAGCGCGCCGTTGCGGTTGATCGTCGCAGCGCTGACGTTGCTCCCCGGCGCCTTGTCGACAGGCAGGCTCTCGCCGGTCAGCGCCGATTCATCGACGGCGCTTTCACCGTATGTCACCTGTCCATCCACGGGAAAACTCTCACCGGGCCGCACGATAAAAGTATCTCCGGAGACTACTTCGTTCGCGGGAATTGTGACCTCAGCCCCATCTCTAATAACATGAGCGGTCTTCGGCGCCAGATCCATGAGGCTCTTGATGGCGTTTGTTGTTTTGCCTTTACTTACGGCCTCAAGTGTTTTGCCGACTGTGATGAGAGTGAGGATCATAGCGGAAGATTCGTAGTATAGCCCGGAATGCATGAGCTCGTGTGCGCGTGTCATATCGCCGGCTGCAGCGGCGTTTGTCATCAGAAAGAAGATGGCCGTGCTGTAGATAAAGCCGGCGGCGCTGCCCATCGCGACGAGCGTGTCCATGTTGGCACCGCCGTGCGCAAGCCCCTTGAAGCCGCTTACGAAAAATTTCTGATTTATGATCATGACAATGCCGGACAGGAGCATTTCGTAGAGTGCGATCGCGAGAGCGTTGCCGTTCATGGCTGCCGGAACAGGCCAGCCCCACATCGTGTGCCCCATTGAGACGTACATCAGGGGCAGCAGGAAAACAAGTGACCAGACGAGGCGCTTTATCATCAGTGGAGATTCGTGATCTTCAAGCTGAGCGCGGGCGGCGCTCATTGAGGCGGAAGATGATGAGCCAGCAGCCGAATTGCCGGAAGCGGTACCGTACCCTGCTTTGCTTACAGCTTCGCATATAAGCGCGGCTGTCGCCGGGGTGTCATAGCTGACTATCATTGAATTTGTCAGAAGATTCACGGCAACATCGGTGACGCCGGTGACATTCCTGACAGCTTTTTCCACATGAGCGCTGCACGAAGCACAGCTCATGCCAGTGACATTGAACTTTTGATTTGTAATTGCTGACATATGTGCCTTTCTGTAAAAATGTTAAGTTATCAGTCTGCTTGCCTGCGACAAAACAGAGCCGTGGCAGGCAGCAAGTATTACGGTTCCACCAGGCTGAGCTGGACGCGGCCTTTGTTCTCATCGATTTCATAGACCCAGACCTTGACTATGTCGCCGACGGCGACGAGATCTGACGGATGGGCAATGCGTTTTCTCGACATGTGTGAGATGTGCACGAGTCCGTCTTCGTGAAGCCCGATGTCTACAAAAGCACCGAAATCGACGACGTTACGCACTGTGCCCATAAGCTCTTCGCCGACGTGGAGGTCTTTTATATCAAGAATATCACTCTTGAGCAAAACACCCTGGAACTGGTCACGGTAGTCGCGGAGCGGTTGCTTTATGGCGTCTTCAATATCTTTCAGCGTGTAGGAATCAATATCAAGTGAGCTTGTTTTGGCGACTGGAAATTCGATGTCTGCAGCGCCGAGCTCGGTGACTCCGCAGGCCTTCATCAGTTTTGACGCAGCGTCGTAACTCTCGGGGTGAATAGATGTTTCGTCGAGCGGATTGTCGCCGCCGACGATGCGCAGGAATCCGGCACACTGCGTGTAAGCCTTGGGACCGAGCTTGCTGACCTTGAGGAGCTGGCGCCTGTTCGTGAACCTGCCATTCGTGTTGCGGAAGTTAACAATTTCTTTTGCGACGGCTTTGTTGAGACCTGAAATGTGTGTCAGGAGTTCGGGTGAAGCAGTGTTGAGATCAGCGCCCGTGCGGTTCACGGCTTTCATGACGACTTCGTCGAGGCGCGCGGACAGATCCTTCTCCGGAAGGTCGTGCTGGTACTGACCGACACCGATCGATTGCGGATCGATCTTGATGAGCTCGGCGAGTGGGTCGAGCAGGCGTCTGCCGATTGAAACAGCAGAGCGCTCTTCGACGTGAAGATCCGGGAACTCGGTCCTGGCAATCTCACTGGCGGAATAGACGGACGCACCCGCTTCGGAGACGATAGCGTAGCTAACGTCAAGGTGATTATCGCGGATCAGATCAGAAACGAACTGCTCCGATTCTCTCGAAGCTGTGCCGTTGCCGATCGCGATTATCGCTACTTTGAATTCCTTTATCAGCTTCAACATAGTGCTCTTTGAACCCGCGAGATCAATGTTGGGCTTGGTCGGGAAAATCTTGTCTATGTGAAGGACTTTGCCTGTCGCATCGAGAACTGCAAGCTTGCATCCGGTTCTGAACGCCGGGTCAAAACCCATGACAACACGTCCCTTGAGCGGCGGCTGGAGCAGCAGTTTCTCGAGGTTCATGGAGAAAATTTCGATGGACTTGTTTTGCGCTCTTGTTGAAAGATCACTTCTTATTTCACGCTCGACTCCGGGCAGCAGAAGGCGGTCGCAGCCGTCGCTCACGGCGTCGCGGATCGCAGCTTCTATTTCAGGAGCGGCCTTTGGATATGCCGGTGCTGCGGGCGCATTGTAACGCCCACCGGCTGAACTGCGTGTCCTGTCAACATCACTTTTTGATGGATGATCAGCACCGACAGAGAGCCCTGAAAGTTTAGACAGACTTGAAAAGTCGTGGACCCTGTTCGCTCTGGGAGAATTCGTTGCTGTGGTATTATTCGCAGAATTTGTCTGGTTGCTGCAATAAACATTGCCTGCCTTGCCGGCAGGTCGGATAGAACTTATGGTGACATAGGCCTTTTCTTTACAACGATCCTTATCATAAAGCAAAGAGACAGTCACGACCTTTTCCTTTTCGGCGCGGTCGATCGCCATGATGCGGTGGTCGGCCATGCTGGAGATGCGCTCGGTGTGGTCATAGTACATTTCGTAAACTTTTCTCTCATCGACGGCACCTTTTTTGATCTTTGTCACGATGGAACCGGACTTCAAAATGTTTTCTTTGAAAGCCCACCGAAGCGAGGCATTGTCGCTGACGGCTTCTGCGATTATATCCTTCGCACCCTGAATTGCATCATCGACGGTCTTGATTTCTTCATTTATATATTTGCCGGCCTCGGCTTTGAGATCACCGCGTGCCGGAAATGTAAGGATCCAGTCGGCAAAAGGCTGCAGTCCGGCCTTTATTGCGACGGCTGCGCGGGTCTTTTTCTTCTGCGCATACGGGCGGTACAGATCCTCGACCTGCGAGAGTTTGTCACAGCCGTTCACCGCAATCTTTATCTCATCTGTCAGCTTTCCCTGCTCAGAAATCAGCTTCAAAACATTTTCTTTCCGCTCAGCAAGTTTCAACTGGTAATCGTACTGCTTCTGAATGTACAGAATCTGTTCCTCGTCGAGACCGTGAGTCGCTTCCTTGCGATATCTGGCAATAAACGGTACGGTGTTGCCATCCTCGAGAAGCGAGAGAGTGTTGTTGACCTGGCTTATCTCAATCTTAAGTTCTGCGGCAATCGCACGTATGATGTCTTTGTTCATTTAGCTGTGTTATCCTTTCGTTACATAAAATGTGCAATTTGTTTTGCAAACTAATCATACCAAATCGGTAAGCTTTGCGATACCATCAAAGTTCTTAGAACTGACCAGAACCGATGCTGTTCGACTTGACAATATACACGCATATGTTGTCGGAGATATCAGGGTGTGTTATTCTATGAAAAACGGGTGAGACATTCTGTTTTGCCTGAATAGAATTATTTATGTATGGCGATAGGCATTCTGCCTGAGCCAGTGCGCAAATCTTTTTTTCTTCGGGAATCTCCGTACGAAATCAAACAACAATTGAAACAGGAAGGCAAGAAAATATGTTAGATATGGCGAGCAATGAAGCAGAGAAAACACTTGTGGAAACGCACTCTGATCTTAATGTGCTTGATACTGTGCGAGATGATATATGCAATATGATTTATGTAATTCGTGGCAAACAAGTTATGATAGACAGCAATCTCGCCATGTTGTATCACGTGGAAACAAAAGTATTTAACCAGTCAGTAAAAAGAAATGCAAACAGGTTCCCAGATGGTTTTCGCTTTCAATTGAATCAGGATGAGTATGATTCTTTGAGGTCACAAATTGTGACCTCAAAGAAAAAAGAAAGCAATGAGGTGGAAAAAGGTGGCAGAAGATATATGCCATATGTTTTTACTGAGCAGGGAATTGCAATGTTATCAGCTGTTCTTAGAAGCGATGTTGCTATAAATGTTAGCATTAGAATTATGAATGCGTTTGTGGAGTCGCGACATTTCATGACGAATAACTCAATGCTTTTTGAACGTTTAAAAACAGATGAAGTTAAGCAGCTCCAATATCAAAAGCGGACGGATGAAAGCCTGGAGCAGATATTCGAATACATATCGGATCATGAAGAATCAAGTCAAAAAGTGTTTTTTGACGGTCAGATATATGATGCATTCAGTATGCTTACTGGTTTAGTAGAGAAAGCAGAGAAGAATATTAAACTGATAGATGGATACGCGGACATTAGAACCTTGAATATTCTGGCCAAGAAAAGAACTGATGTAGCTGTTACAATATTCACACATAAGAAAACAAAACTAACGGGAGATGATGTTGATATTTTCAATGCTCAATACCCATTGCTTGAATTGAAATACACCTCGGCGTTCCACGATAGATTTATTATATTGGATAATAGCACTGCTTATCACATTGGAGCGTCTCTCAAAGACGCAGGAAAAAAGTGCTTCGGTATCAATTTGATACGGGACAAGGTGATTGTTAAAAACATTCTGCAACGATTGACTTCCTGCTGAGAACCGACGCTGTTCGACTTGACTTAGTCAGCGGCTTCTCTTATCATCTCGGATGTATGACTCAGGCATTACTTGACAGTTGAATAAACAAAATCTACTGCAAATGGCGTGTATGCGCCTATTGTGGGTTAAACCTGTTAAAAAAAATGTAGCTGGGTTTTCAAGGAGAAGACATGAGATTAGTTTTTATCAGACACTGCGAACCGGATTATGAGAAGGATTCGCTCACAAAGAAGGGCTTCCGCGAGGCGGAGATCCTGGCGCAGAGAGTGGGAAACTGGAAGGTCGATAAGTTTTTCTGCTCGCCACTGGGCAGGGCAGTAGAGACGTCCAAACCTTCGCTAGCCGCATGCGGCAAAGAGGCTACGACTCTGGGATGGCTTCGCGAGTTCTATTATCCGATCGTTGATCCTTCAACGGGGAAAAAACATTGTCCGTGGGATTTCATGCCTGAATGGTTCACGAAGCAGGAAGAATTCTATGATAAGGACGAATGCTATACGCTTCCTGTTTTTGCGGAGAACAAAGAGCTCAAGCCCGCATATGATGAGATTGCAGACGGGATCGACGGGATTCTTGCGACATACGGATACACTCGCGACGGTCTGCTCTATCATGCAGACCCTGTCATGACCAAAAACGATGACAGCAAAACAATTGTTTTCTTCTGTCATCTCGGAGTTTCACTTGAAATAATAGGTCATCTTCTCGGAATAGCGCCGCCGATGCTGCAGCAATGCTTCTATCTTGCGCCTTCTTCGGTCACTGTTCTCAATGCCGAAAAGCGTCAGAATAATAACGCCTTCTTCCGCGTGCAGGTAATGGGAGACACATCACACCTGCGCATGGCATGCGAGCCAGTGTCTACGATGGGTGCGTTCTCAGAAGTGATGTCAGGCTGAGAACCAATGGCTAAACAGACCCTTCTTTTTGGCAGCGGGTTCTATTCCGTTTTTACTCTGTACATAGGCGAGCACTTCATTCATCTTTTTTATGGAAGCTTTGTCCTTCAATTCTTTAATGTGGGACTCGGAGAGAGCAAGGAGTAATTTCCATGCCTCTGCGGGCTCCATATTTACAAAAAGAAGCTGCGAATCTGACATATCTACCTGTGAGCCGAGAGCCACGATCACTGCTTTATCACTCTCACCCACAGCGCCTTCATACTGCGTCTGACCGTAGGTGTTGCGCTCTCTGAAGGAAAGGGCGCCGGCGAATGAACTTGTTTTGTCGATCCGGTCGAGTTCAGTCGCCGCTGAGAGATTTGAGCCGAGCGAGTCGAACGAACTGTCACTGTCCCCACCGAAGAATACCGGCGTGCCGCCGGCCGCATTATCGCCGGCAAACCTGATTATAAAGGCGTTGTCATTCTTATATACGATCCCATCCGCGTTACTCAGAATAAACATATTAATCAACCTCCATGAAGGACCATTTTGCATTGAATCATGCATCAAACTTACGCTTAATGCCGGACTTTTTCAAGACACATGATTAAGATGCCAAATAGTTCACCAGCCATTTCCTGCAACATTATCCTGCCCTTATTTGCTCCTATACCCGCGAAACAGGGCAAGGCATCGAATTCGCGGGTAAGGAAGCAAGTCTGGCAAGTGTCTGATCAGCTCTTATACCCGCGAAACAGGGCATAACGTCAAATTCGCGGGTAAGTAAGCGCAGAAGCGGGAATTATCTATCATCCATCCCGGCTTGTTGACAGATACACAAGAGGTTTATACTTAATATCAATAC
>JAQWCI010000225.1 GCA_028706005.1 Lachnospiraceae bacterium | reverse complement strand
AAGAGTATTGTTTGCAGCTGATGCCTTCGGCACTCTCCTGCTTGTTGCAGATTTCTTTATTGCTAAAATGAAACAAAACAAGCACATCATTGATCTCTCAACGATGTGCCTGATCATAACTCTTTATCTTTCAGCTCTTATGTGGCTCTTCACCGCGCCATTCGTGCGCTATGGACTGGCATTCCTGCTGATGATCCCGCTGATCGCGATTGGCATAAACAATGACCTCGCAAGCCCAATGCACATTCCCGGGAAATCAGCAATAGTAAACAGATACGGCGCAATAATCGTTATTGCCATTTGTTTTGCCCCGTATCTGGCGCACTATTTCGGTGACGATTATAAATTCATCAATCAGTACGGGACAGAGCCATATTATGTTGTTCAGAAGGATTATGACGACGCAGCGACAGGAAACATGTCGCTTGGCGGAAACACAGTGTACTACTCAGAAGGTGGCGAAGTGAACAGCTACTATTACTGCCCCAACACCTGCTACAAATTCATGCTCGATCGCAGCGAGCTGATTGGAGATACGATAAAGGACGGATTTAAGGCAAAAGAAACGACAGAGTAAATGCTCTGCCGCCTGACTGTCAATTTCAGTATAATTCATAACTTCTCAGATATTGAATCAAGAGACGTTCTCAGTGCTTCTATTTTTCCAATAAAGCCCAAATATAATCACTGCGATAATTCCAATTATTGAGGCAAAGTATGACAGCTTCAGGATCGATGTTCCCTCAAATGATACAGTCAGTTTGATTGTTCCCATATTTTTATTGGAATAATTGCCATCGTTACCATGCATCATAACCTGCAATAATCCTGTTCCATTATTCGACGTCACATCATAATGATTGCCAGCTTCGTCAATTACCCTATATCCACGATAAAAAACAAAAGGGACGACATAATATTGTTTTGACAGGTCTGCAACGAAAGTAAAAGAAACATCTCCGCCTGACTTAGTCCCAGTCACGCTGTTGCCTTCGTTGTCATATGCGGTTTCCGGTGTTGCCAGCATTGACCGGTCAGTCTCGAGAGAAAGCCACTCTTCTCCTGCACCCAGTCCTGCTATTTTTCCGCTTTCCACTTCATTTATCACATCATTTGTGCTGCTTTTGAAATAGTCAGAATAATTGTATAAAGAACATAGAACTGAGCATGTCAAAACAAGAGTCAGAACCGCTGTAACAGTTACTGCCTTGTGTTTGTGTTTGCCCTGCACTTTTGGTTCACGTTTACTGATAGAAGAACTTGTTTTGAATGTGCTCACACAGAAGTAAATGACTTTATCTGAAAAAACAGCGATTGCAATACAAATGAGAATTGTAATAGGGCCATACATTCTGTTTGGAAACTGGATCAGATGTATTCCGTGACTGTTAAGAAAATGCCAGAATTGATAGCTTGATGTAACAACAATAAGACAAGAGGCTAAAATTGCAGAAAAAATTCCAAATTCATATGATGAATCAGTATTAGATGATCCAACCGCTTCAACAGGTTCTGCGCTGCGATTGATCTTTGAAAAAATACTAATGATGATCACAAATACAAACAAAATTATAAAAACAGTAATAAGCGGAAGTCCGATTCCTCTTATTCCAAGATTTGTACTGATGCCTTCCACATTCTGCTCTTCGGTCGTCCAGGGAGCGCTGACCTTAAACCTGATGGCACGAAATTGTTGCCACATCGGCAACCAATATGAAGCCGTTGCAAGCAATGCAAGAGTTGCTGATAGTATCAGATAAATTATCTTTGATGTTTTTTTTATAATTTCCGGTATTGAGAAAACCAGAATGAAAACACATATTATTGCGCCAAGAAGTCCAGAAATAGCGTGAGTGTACAGAAGGCCAATAAACCCGATAATCATCATTATCGGATTGACCTCTTTTTTTAGGAACAGGTAACATCCCACCACGGCGATTGGCATAAAAATCAGTCCTGTCATTTCGCCCATTCTGAAATCCTGATAAAATCCGCCGATGATTACATTTGATGTGACATAAAGAGTTGCTGCCAGAAGCGATGCTTCCATGCTCCTGCTTGTTTTGCGCATACAGAAATACATTGATGAATACAGTCCGATAAAAATCACCAGAGCAAAACATTTGTATGCAGTTGCGAGGCTAACCCCCAACAGAATCAGAATTGCCGGAAAATACAACAAAACATCAGAATAAAAGAATCCTGTTCCGTAGCCATAACCATACGCCATTGTAGGATGAACTTTGACAGGAAATACACCGTTCTTCAAGGCGTCCGCAAGACTGTATATGCGATAAAGATGGTACGGTGAATCCGATCCGGATATTAAGCCCGGCTGAATGTATGGCAGAAAGCATATGAAAATGACAATCATTGAATATATAACTGCCGCCTTCTTATTCACCACTTCTACCCTTTCAGTTGAATCTTCCAGTTTCTCTGCATTTCGCGGTTCTGGTCTTTCTTCATCTTGTCTTCACGCTTATCGTAGAGTTTTTTGCCCTTTGCAAGACCTATTTCAACTTTGGCTTTGCCGTCTTTGAAATAGATTTCCAGGGGAACAATAGTGAAGCCCTGCTCTGAAGCCTGCGACTGTAGCTTGTAGATTTCAGATTTGTGCATGAGAAGTTTTCTCTTGCGAAGAGGATCTTTGTTCATTATATTTCCGTGGTCATATGGACTGATATTCATGCCCTCGATCCAGATCTCATAATGCCTGTCGATGCTGACCAGTGCTTCCTTGATCGAGCATTTGCCCTGACGCAGAGACTTGACCTCAGTGCCATAAAGTTCTATTCCGCACTCATGTTTTTCAAGAATGAAATAATCATGATATGCTCTTTTGTTGTTTGATACCAGTTTTACCGGTTCCCTTT
>JAQWCI010000224.1 GCA_028706005.1 Lachnospiraceae bacterium | reverse complement strand
CCAAGTATTCCTGCATGAAACAGGAGTATAAGGACAAGCTTGAATACATCACTAATTTCTACATGGATTTCAACTGGAAGAACGAGTATGTCGGTCTCCTTACAACAAAGATAGATAATATCACTTATTATTTCATCGATAATAAGCAGTATTTCACCTGCCTTAAGCCGTACACCGAAGATCCTCTTTTTGAAATAGAGAGATTTTCCTATTTCTCAAAAGCAGTTCTCAGTTCACTTCCAGTCATAGATTTCAAGCCTGACCTCATTCACTGCCACGACTGGCAGACGGGTCTGGTTCCTGTGTACCTCAAAGAGCGCTTTCAGGACAACATTTTCTTCCAGGGCATAAAATCAGTAATGACAATTCATAACCTCAAGTTCCAGGGAAAATGGAACGTGAAGGATGTCGAGGATATTACAGGTCTTTCAGGTTATTATTTCTCACCTGATAAGCTGGAGTTCCATAAGGACGCTGATCTTCTTAAGGGCGGTCTTGTTTATGCTGACGCCATCACGACTGTCAGTCCTACATATGCTGAAGAGATCAAGACCGAGTTCTATGGCGAGGGTCTGGAGGGTCTTCTCAATGCGAGAGCCAATGACCTGCGCGGCATAGTGAACGGAATTGATTATGACGCATTCAATCCGGCAACAGACAAGTATATCGCCAAAACATATGATGCCATCAGTTTCCGCAAGGAGAAAATAAAGAATAAGAGGGCTCTGCAGGAAGAGCTTGGACTTGCCAGGGATGATAAGGTCATGATGATCGGACTTGTATCAAGACTGACTGATCAGAAGGGTTTTGACCTCATCGCTTATGTTATGGATGAGCTTTGCCAGGACGCTGTGCAGATAGTCGTTCTGGGCACAGGAGAGGAACAGTACGAGAACATGTTCAGATACTTCGACTGGAAGTATAAGGACAAGGTTTCCGCGAACATTACATATTCAGAAGCATTGTCACACAAGATATATGCGTCATGTGATTCATTCCTGATGCCGTCTCTGTTTGAGCCATGCGGTCTCTCACAGCTCATGTCACTGCGCTATGGCACAATTCCCATCGTACGCGAGACGGGCGGCCTCAAGGACACCGTGGAGCCTTATAACGAATATGAGGGGACAGGCACTGGCTTCAGTTTCACAAATTATAACGCACATGAAATGCTCCGCACGATCCGTTATGCAGAGCAGATCTATTATGACCGGAGACGTGAATGGAATAAGATGATAGACCGCGCGATGGCTGCAGATTTCAGCTGGAAGAAGAGTGCGGAAAAATATCAGGAGATGTATGACTGGCTGATCAGGAAGTAAGATCAGACTGATTGTAATGATCTGCAAATATGACCGGTAGAAAAGATAATGATAGATTGACAATAAATGAAAAGCATAACGGCAGCAATCAGATAGTAGTGCAGGCCGGGATACTGGCGACGGCGTCGATCGTCGTCCGTATCATAGGCCTGCTTTATCAATCTCCGCTGACTGCGATCATAGGCGATGAAGGTAATGGCTATTACAGCCTTGCCTATAATATCTATACCATCATTCTGCTCATTTCTTCTTACAGTATTCCATCAGCGATATCAAAGATAATGGCTCAGAAGCTGGCTCTCGGAGAGTACCGCAACGTCCAGCGAATATTCAAAGCTTCTCTTGTGTACGTAACCGTTATTGGCACAGCGTTCGGCTTATTCATGTACTTCGGCGCTTCACTTCTTGTGGGACCGAAATCGGTTCCTGTACTTCGCGTCTTTGCACCAACAATACTTTTGTTTGGTATTCTGGGAGTTTTGCGTGGCTATTTCCAGGCGCATAACTCAATGGTCCAGACATCGCTCTCTCAGATACTGGAGCAGATAGTCAACGCGGGCATGTCACTATTTGCAGCGTGGTTTCTCATGAGACAGGTCAGCGGCAGCGACCATACAATGAAAGCTGTCTATGGCGCATCGGGAAGCGCACTTGGCACCGGTTGCGGCGTCCTGGCCGGACTGCTCTTTATGCTGTGGGTATACAGTCTGAATCGTGGTAGAATACGAAAGCTCTGCAGTAAAGATGTGTATTCGGAGGACGATTCATACAAGAGCATTTTTCGTGAAGTGATAAGAGTCGTAACCCCGTTTGTTCTGTCCAGTTTTATTCTGAATCTCACAACCACTCTGAATCAGACCATTTTTACCAAAGTACTCATGAATTTCAGAAACATGGATGAAGCGATGGTCACTATGATCTACGGTGTTTTCTCGAGAAAGGCAACTGTCATCACCAACATACCGATCTCAATCGCAACAGCGACTGCAGCAGCTGTCATACCTAGCCTTTCATCGGCATTTGCGACAGGAGATAAGAAAGAGACGCTGTCTCGCAGCAGAAGCGCAGAACGGCTTACAGCGATCATAGCAGTTCCCAGTGCCGTAGGACTTATGGTACTGGCAAAGCCAATAACGATGCTCCTGTATCCTCAGATGCAGACGATTGATCAGGCTTCACTCTTGCTCACGGCATTGGCTGTAACAGTTTTCTTTTATTCAATCTCAACTATTACAAACGCGATACTTCAGGCAACTGAGCATATGAATCTGCCGATAGTGAGTGCGGCAATCGCACTTGTAGCGCAGACAGTCATCCTCGTTGTATTGCTTGTTAAGACAGACCTCGGGATTTATTCGCTTGTTATAGCAAGCATAATCTATTCAGTCATGATTTTTACAGCGAACGAGTTTTTCATGAAGAGATATCTGGGGAAACGCGCGAACCTTGGGTTTAGAGGTCAGGGATATAAGAATATCATGATTGCTGCAATGGTAATGGGAGCCGCTTGTTTTGGAATATACAGCGGAATGAGACAGATAATGGGAAGACTTGGATTTGGCAGCT
>JAQWCI010000068.1 GCA_028706005.1 Lachnospiraceae bacterium | reverse complement strand
ATGACGAAGGATAAAAATGTTATTGAAATACCGACCAAAACTGTTCCGCAGGGGATAACGGCTGTCATCAATTACATGCCAGAGGTCGGTATAGATGTCAACAAAGATAATATGTGTCAGGAAATCGGCAAAGTAAAGAGCGCTGAAGTGACATATGCAGTGCGTGACACTATGCTTGACAATGTTACGATCCACGAGGGAAATATCATGGGGATCGGAGATGATGGAATAGTCGCTGTCGGAGAAGACAGAGATGGCACGACACTTGATACATTGAAGAAGATCGTGACAGACAATACAAGCCTCATAAGTATTTATAACGGCAGTGATGTCAGTGATGAGGACGCAGAGAAACTGGCAGACAGGGCAAGAGCGGAATTCCCTGATTGCGATGTGGAATTGCAGTCGGGTGGACAGCCAATATATTATTACATAGTATCAGCTGAAGAATAAAAGAACGGAGCCGTTATGGCTCCGTTCCTTTTTTTTATCAGACCGTGAGAAACAGACAGTTAACAATTATGGGTAACTAATTTTTGAACTAATTTCTTTGACCTCAGCAATCTCGGTATCTGTATTTACTATGCGAAGAACAGTTGCTGCGTGTTCTTTTTTGTTAAGTCTCAGGAATACACTATATCCGTTGATCCTTATCTCTATCATTCCGTGATGTTTTACGGATTCCTCATGTATGCAGTTGTACTGATGGTTCATGATCCTGTCATATATGATAGATAATAAGTGGTTTACAAGGTCAACTGATGAATAGAACCTGTTGTTAAGTTCCATCCATGTAAGCAGGAGATCATCTTCACCGGCTGCGGTTATAAAAAGGTTTTCATTGTGAATGCTTTCATAAACGCTTTGCCCATCTATATCTGATGCGGCACTTCCTATATTTCTTAATGCGCCTGAATCCTCCTGCATGATCCCAACACCGAGTTCTTCGCATAACGAGCCTGCTGATGTTTTCTGTCTCGATATGGCTGAAACCTTTCTTCTTTTGTAAAACATATAATCCTCCTTCTTTAGATGCTGTTCCTCCTAAGGTCTGGTCTTATCTTGAATATAGTTTTGCCGTGATTGTAAATTGAGCATATGATTGGTAATATTAGTAATAGTTGCAGGCTGTTGATGCAACTGGTTTACGCCGTCGGGTACAACAAAGTCTGTGTATTATGTACGTCAGAATTCATTCTTTTGCGCCTGCTCATGCGCTTTTCCAGCCTGTCTATTGACGCTCTTTTTTCATCCATTGTGGGGTGGACATACATATCAAGTGTTGTCGTGGCACTGGCATGACCCAGCATTTCACTGAGTGCCTTTATGCTGCAACCGCTCCCGAGACTCTGCGTCGCAAAACAATGTCTGAGTGAATGTATATTGATTCTCGGAATCCCACACTTATCAAGATATGACGCAAAGCTTCTTTCATAACTCCTTGGCTGGACAAAACGATCTGTCCTCCCATTGAGAAAGTAGCACTGGTCATCGTTTATTTCTTCGTGAAAACTTTTCAGTTTTTTCCATATTTTGAGCGGGATGGGAATTATGCGGTAAGATGTTTCTGTCTTGGGAGAACCAATTATCCATGTGGCGCCCGTTTTTTTGTCCTGATCGCGGAAAGCCTTCTTGGTACTCTTTCTGATATGGATCATCCCGTGAATAAGATCTATGTCATTCCACTGAAGCGCACATAGTTCGCCTACCCTGATGCCCATATAGAGTGACAGCATTACGCCGAATGGTCTTGTGTCATCAAGAGATTGTATATAATCACATAGTTTTGAAATGTCTTTTTCACTAAAGCACCTGCCTCTTGTGCGTCCAGCTCCCGGAATGCGGTCTGAAAAAACAAACTGTGGAGCTGATTCTGTTTTGTGTGCAAAGATTGCGATCTGCCTTAAGACTGTGCGGACATGAAGAACCGTCGAAGGAGCAAGATTTCTGCCTGCCTTCCCGTCGTTATGCAGCAATTTGTCAGTGAATGTATTTATGTCTTCCTGACTGATTTCCTGCCACGTCAGTTTTCCCAGTTCAGGAATAATATATCGTCTTACAATTCCTGTGTATTCAAGAAAAGTTGAGACAGATATCTCCTTGCCGGTTTTTTGCAACCAATTTTCTGCAGTTTTTTCAATTGTGTTTTTCATCATACTGTTTTCCCTCTTTTCCTTTGACCTGACTACATGTAGGCGGGTCTTTCGGTTTTGACACCATATGTTGCATGTCAGGAAAAACAGCATAATTTCATGATCGGGAACTGCGTATTCACTTAACTTACTTAAACGCATTTTGTGCATTTAAACTCTTGGAATATCAGAATTCCAGGGTATAGTGAAGGTATAAGTGCCCGATGTCGATGTACGCAAATCACAGACTTTTGCGTACAATCCGGCATGCTGTGACCCGTTCTGCTGCGGTCCGTTTTCTGTGCTGTCATATCGCCTTGCTGTAGGCAGATCAAGAAGATTTTTCAGATATTATCGCACAATTTATGAAAAACATAACAAAAGCCGGGGAGGAGCAGCTTGTTTTGCATCCTGAGCATAATGTGCTAAAATAAAAAGAACATATGTTTGATTACGTGGGGATGAGATGGCAGTCACAACAAGCTTAAGCAGCGAAAGTTCTATATCGGATATCAGGGGCGTCGGCGCCAAAACGGCTGCTCTTTATGCAAAACTCGGCCTGATGACAGTAGGAGATATGATTCATTATTACCCGAGATCATATGATCGTTTTGATGCGCCGAAAATGCTGTCGGAACTAGAGCCGGGAATGGTCGTGTCTGTAAAGCTGCTTATCGTGGGCGGCGGGACGACTTTTCACACCGGGGGTAAGGCTGTGACTTACTTCAGGGCGGCGGACGCAAGCGGACAGATCAGGCTCACATATTTTAACCAGCCATATCTCAGAAACAAAATGCCTGCCGGGACGACAAAGATATTCCGGGGCTTTCTTAAGAAAAGTAAGAACGGCAATATTTATCTCGAACAGCCCAAATCATACACGCCGGAAGAATACATAAAGATACAGGGTACCATGCAGCCGGTATACCCACTCTCGACAGGCTTAAAGAATGCTCAGATCGTAAGAACAATGAAGAACATTTTTGAGAGCATCAGTCAGCTTGGAGATTATCTTTCTGAAGATGAGATACGTGAGTATGATCTTATTTCTTATGATGAGGCCATACGGTCTGTTCATTTTCCAGTTGATGACAAAGATGCGGCAAGGGCCAGAAAAAGGATAGTATTCAACGAGTTCCTCCTTTTTATGATGTCAGTGTACGGCGAGCGCGGGAAGGAAGGGGAAGCTGTTAATCATCGCCCGATGATAGAGACCGCTGATCCGGAAAGGCTGATAGAAGCTCTCCCATATGAGCTCACTGATTCACAGAAGAAAGCATGGAAAGAAATAAGAGAAGACCTTTGCGGTCCACATATAATGAACAGGTTACTGCAGGGAGATGTGGGATCAGGCAAAACTATTCTTGCGTTCCTCGCACTTATTCTGACTGCATCAAATGGCAGGCAGGGCGCTATGATGGCACCGACTGAAGTCCTGGCGCAGCAGCACATGAAAGATATCACAGAGATGACGAAGAAATATCATCTCCGCATTCACCCGGTGCTTTTGACAGGATCAATAAAGGGCAGGGAGAGGAAGAGCTGTTATGAGGAAATAGCATCAGGCGTTGCCGATGTGATAATAGGAACACATGCTTTGATACAGGAAAAGCTTGAATATCATGACCTCGGGCTTGTCGTCACCGATGAGCAGCACAGGTTCGGTGTCAGGCAGAGAGAAAGTTTTGCCGGAAAGGGCGAAGAAGTACCGATACTTGTCATGAGCGCAACACCGATTCCGCGAACTCTGGCGATAATCCTGTATGGCGATCTTAAGGTCTCACTTCTTAAGGATATGCCAAAGGAAAGGCTGCGGATCAGGAACACGGTCCTGGATGAGAGCTGGAGAGATAAGGCATACCATTTTATTATTGATCAGGTGAAAGAAGGGCACCAGGCTTACATAATATGTCCTGCTGTCGAAGAGGGTGAGACTGACGATATTCAGAATGTGGCGGATTATTCTGAATCACTCAGAAAAGTGATGCCCGGAAACGTAATAGTGGGGTCGCTGACCGGAAGAATGAAACCGGTCGAAAAAGAAATAGTAATGAATGATTTTGCGGAACACAGGATCGATGTGCTTGTTTCAACTACTGTTGTGGAGGTCGGAGTGAATGTTGCCAACGCAACAGTGATGATGGTAGAGAATGCCGAGCGGTTCGGTCTTGCTCAGCTCCATCAGCTGAGGGGAAGAGTGGGCAGAGGAAAAGATCAGTCATACTGTATTTTTATATACAGCAGTTCTGCCGGGAAGAAACCGGAGAAACTTGATATCCTCGAGCACACGACAGATGGATTTGAGATAGCAGAAAAGGATCTTAAAATGAGAGGAGCCGGTGATCTGTTCGGTGTAAGGCAGAGCGGCCTTCCTGAATTTGTGCTTGCAGATATTTACGGTGACTCCGATGTGCTGAAAATGGCGGCGGAGCTGGCAGAGAAAATTTCCAGGAAAGATAGCGGGACTACGGCGGAAGAACACAGGGAATTATATGCTGAATTGGAGGCTCAGAAGTCAAAATCGGTTGACTTTCGCACTATCTGACGGCATACTGATATATTGTGTTAAGCGTATATTTACTGATACAAATGCCTGATCGCCAGACAGGTTCATATGGAGGTAGCAATGTCAAAAGTAGCGGTCGTCACTGACACAAATGCGGGATTCTCAAGCGAAGAAGCAGCCGGGTACGGAATCGGTATAGTACCAATGCCGTTCATGTTCGGCAGGGATGAGACAACATATTATGAAGGAATTAATCTGACAAGAGAGGATTTCTTCAGACGCCTGGAAAATGAAGAGCAGATAATGACGAGCCAGCCGGCTCCGAATGAAGTCCTGAAGGTATGGGATAAATATCTGGAAGATAATGATGAAGTAGTATATATTCCTATGAGCTCAGGTCTGTCAGGATCATGCCAGAGTGCTATGATGCTCTCAAGCGATTATGACGGAAAGGTCCAGGTCGTCAATAATCAGAGGATATCTGTGACGCAGAAAGCTTCTGTTCTTGATGCCTGCAGGCTCGCTGAAGCCGGTAATAATGCTGAAGAAATAAAGAACATTCTTGAGGAAGCAAAATTTGATGCAAGTATTTATATAATGCTTGATACTCTCAAGTATCTTAAAAAGGGTGGAAGGATCACCCCGGCTGCTGCAGCAATAGGGAGTCTTTTGCATCTGAAGCCGGTCCTGACGATAAAAGGCGAGAGGCTTGATGCATTCTCAAAGGCACGCACTGTATCACAGGGCAGGAACACCATGCTGAATGCCATGAAGAATGACATCGACAGATTATATGGCGGAACATCAAGTGAGAATGTATGGCTTTACGCCGTACACGCAAATGTCCCGGAAGCCGAAGAAGAATGGGCATCTCAGATTCAGGAGTTTTTCCCGAATATTCATGTGGAGAAGGACAGCCTTTCACTTTCCATAAGCTGTCATATAGGTCCCGGAGCATTGGCTATTGCCTGCTCCAGGAAACTTGATATCAAATAAATCGTATCCGGAGGGGAGACGTGGTTTCACAGACAGATAACAGTTATAACGCTAAAAGCATAAAAGTCCTGGAAGGCCTTGAGGCTGTAAGGCTGCGCCCGGGAATGTATATCGGCAGCACCTCTACACGCGGTCTGAATCATCTCGTTTATGAGATTGTAGATAACTCGGTCGATGAACACCTTGCAGGGTTCTGCGACCAGATAGAGGTTACCCTTGAAGCAAATGGGTCATGTACCGTTGAGGATAATGGACGTGGCATTCCGGTAGGTATGCACGAAAAGGGAGTCAGCGCTGAACGTGTTGTTCTCACGACGCTTCATGCGGGCGGCAAATTCGACAACAAAGCATATAAGACAAGCGGCGGACTTCACGGAGTCGGCTCATCTGTTGTAAACGCTCTTTCGTCAAATCTGACAATCACTGTAAAAAACGGCGGTTTTATTTATCAGGATAAATATGAACGCGGAAATCCGGCCATGGATCTTGTGGGCGGACTTCTTCCTGTGATCGGCAAAACAAGACAGACCGGAACAACCATTAATTTCATGCCTGATGACGAGATCTTCGAGAAGACAAGATTCAAGGAAGACGACATAAAGAGCCACCTGCATGAGACTGCATATCTCAATCCCAACCTTACGATCATTTACAATGACAAACGCGAGGGAACGAAGGAATCTATAACTTACCATGAACCTGAGGGTATAGTCGGCTTTGTGACAGACATGAACAAGAATAATGAAGCTGTCACGGATGTCATCTATTACAAGGGCGAGAGCGAAGGCATTCAGGTCGAAGTCGCTTTCCAGTACATCAATGAATTTCATGAAGATGTGCTCGGTTTCTGCAATGACATTTATAACGCCGAGGGCGGCTCTCATATAACGGGATTTAAGACAATGTTCACTCAGATAGTGAACCAGTATGCCCGGGATCTGAACATTCTTAAGGACAAGGATATCAACTTTACAGGAACTGACGTCAGGAACGGTATGACTGCTATTGTTTCCATCAAGCACCCTGATCCCAGATTTGAGGGGCAGACCAAGACAAAACTTGATAATCAGGATGCGGCGAGAGTTGTTTCAAAGATCACAGGCGAAGAAGTAACACGGTATTTTGACAGGAATGTTGAGACACTCAAATCAATAATCGGGTGTGCCGAAAAGGCTGCCAGGATAAGGAAGAACGAAGAGAAGGCCAAGGTCAATATCCTGACAAAACAAAAGTTCTCGTTCGATTCCAATGGCAAGCTCGCAAACTGTGAGAGCCGCGACGCTTCTAAATGCGAGATTTTCATAGTGGAAGGCGATTCTGCCGGCGGCAGTGCCAAGACAGCGCGCAACAGGATGTTCCAGGCAATACTTCCCATTAGAGGCAAGATCCTTAATGTTGAGAAAGCCTCGATTGATAAGATACTGGCTAACGCAGAGATAAAGACAATGATAAATACTTTCGGATGCGGATTTTCCGAAGGCTATGGAAATGATTTTGACATAACGAAGCTTCGCTACGACAAGATAGTTATAATGGCGGATGCTGATGTCGATGGAGCACATATATCGACATTGCTGATGACTTTGTTTTACCGGTTCATGCCGTCACTTATTTTCGAGGGACATGTATATGTCGCCATGCCACCGCTTTACAAGGTGATGCCTCAGGGCGGCAGAGGGCAGGAAGAATACCTTTATGATGACGCTGCACTGGAAAAATACCGCAAGACTCATAAGGATAAGTTTACTTTGCAGAGATATAAAGGACTTGGCGAAATGGATGCGCAACAGCTTTGGGAGACGACCCTTGATCCTGAGCGCCGTGTCATGAGAAGAATCGAGATCGACGATGCCAGAATGGCATCAGAAATGACGGAACTCCTCATGGGAAACGATGTCCCACCACGCAAAGAATTCATACATTCCCACGCAACTGATGCGGAGGTCGATGCATAATGCCTGCTGTAAAAGAGAAGATAATCAGAAGTGAATATTCGGAGCTGATGCAGAAATCGTATATCGATTATGCAATGAGCGTCATTGTAGCGCGTGCTCTGCCTGATATAAGGGACGGTCTCAAGCCTGTTCAGAGAAGAACACTATATGATATGAGCGAACTCGGCATACGCTCTGACAAGCCGTACAGAAAGAGCGCAAGGATCGTCGGAGATACTATGGGTAAATATCACCCGCACGGCGACAGCTCAATATATGACTGCCTTGTAGTGATGGCACAGGACTTCAAGAAAGAACTTCCGCTTGTTGACGGTCACGGCAACTTCGGCAATATCGAAGGCGACGGCGCTGCAGCAATGCGTTATACAGAAGCCAGGCTGCAGAAGATCACTGAGGAAGCCTTCCTTGCGGATCTCGACAAAGATGTTGTGGACTTTGTTCCAAACTTTGACGAGACAGAGAAGGAGCCTGAAGTTTTGCCTGTCAGGATTCCCAATTTCCTCATAAACGGTTCAGAGGGCATCGCCGTAGGTATGGCAACAAGTACGCCGCCTCACAACCTTGCAGAAGTGATAGACGCTGAGAACGCATATCTTGAGAACCCCGATATCAGCATTGCAGAGCTGATGAAATATGTAAAGGGACCGGATTTTCCTACAGGCGGTATTGTAGTCAACAAGGAAGCTCTGAAAGAAATATATGAGACCGGCACTGGCAAAATAAGAATACGCGGCAGGGTAACAACGGAAAAAGGCAAGAATGGCAGGGTAAACGTTGTCATCACTGAGATACCATATACAATGATAGGCCAGGGAATAGGAAAATTCCTGCAGGATGTCGCAGATCTTGCCGAGAAAAAAGTCACCAACGATATTGCTGATATAACAAATCAGTCATCAAAGGATGGGATCCGCATTGTTATTGAGCTCAAGCGTGACGCCGATGCCGATAACTTCATTAATCTGCTTTACACAAAGACTCGTCTTGAGGATACTTTCGGTGTCAATATGCTGGCCATACGCGACGGCAGACCTGAGACAATGAATCTAAGGTCGATCATGGAAGCCTGCACAGCATTCCAGTATGAGACAACGAGAAGAAAATACACCAATCTTCTCGAGCGGGAGCAGAAGAAACGCGAGATACAGGAAGGCCTCATAAAGGCATGCAATGTAATAGACCTTATAATTGAGATCCTCCGTGGTTCAAAAGACCGCGCGATGGCAAAGGACTGCCTTGTAAGCGGCAATACGACAGGCGTGAACTTCAAGTCCAAAGAGTCACGTGTCATGGCAAAACAATTGCTGTTCACCGATGCACAGGCTGATGCCATACTCGATATGAGACTGTATAAGCTCATAGGACTTGAGATCGATGCTCTTATAAAAGAGCATGAACAGACCGTTTCAAACATCTACAGATATGAGGACATTCTCGAGCAGAGAGAATCGATGACAATGGTCATCCAGAATGAACTCAGCGAGTATAAAAAGAAATATTCGAGGAAGCGCAGGACAGAGATAAAGCAGGAAGAGGCGGCTGTATTCGTTCAGCCTAAGAGCGAAGTTACAGATGTATGCTTTGTGATGGACAGATTCGGATATGCACGGACAATCGACACTGCAACATTTGACCGCAATCAGGAGACAATAGAGGCAGAATCAAAGTATCACTTTATCTGCAGGAGCGACAGCAGGATATGTCTGTTCACCGAGGAGGGCCAGCTACATACATTCAAGGTGGAAGATCTGCCGCAGGGCAAGCTCCGTGACAAGGGAATACCCGTGGATAATATCAGCGGTTATGATTCATCCAAAGAGCAGATAGTACTTGTGACAGGACAATCTGATCTTAATCTTTATAAACTGATATTTGTTACTGCCAGCGGCATGATAAAGGTGGTCGAGGGCGGTGAGTTTGAGGTGAAACGAAATAATGTTGCCTCAACTGTTTTGCAGGATGGTGACAGGATAATAAAGATCGAGGTCATGAAGGATCAGCAGAATATTGTTTTTCAGACGCAGAAAGGATTTTTCCTGAAATTCCCTGTTGAGCAGATACCACAGAAAAAGAAGACTGCTGTCGGTGTCCGGGGAATGAGCCTTGGTGATGATGATGAGATAGAGGAAGTTTACTTTACAAACAATCTTGAATCAAATACAGTAATTTACAAAGAAAAAGAGCTGTCGCTCAATCATTTAAGGCTGGCAAACCGTGCGGCGAAGGGCAGCAGGATCAAACTATAGATACATTTACGGAGGATGAATAATTGAGAGTAATAGCAGGTTCGGCCAGGAGCATTCCGCTTGAGACACCTGATGGCGACGAAACAACGAGACCCACGCAGGATCGCATAAAGGAGACACTGTTCAACATGATCCAGATGCAGGTGCCGGGATCAATATTCCTTGATCTCTGCGCAGGCAGTGGCGGCATTGGCATAGAGGCGATAAGCCGCGGGGCAAAACATGTGTATTTTGTAGAAAACGACAGAAACGCAGTGCTGTGCATCCAGAATAATCTACACAAAACAAAATTTGAGGATACCGGGACACTTCTGAAGTCAGATGTCCTGAATGCAATAGGTAATATCCACGAGAAGGAAGCCGACATAATCTATCTGGATCCGCCATATGAGTCGGAAGTCCGGAAAAGGGCGCTTTCTCTGCTTGCAAAGGCCCCTTATGTGACAGAGAATACGATCATTATAGTTGAAGCCGCACTCGGTACCGATTTTGAATATACGGAAGAAATGGGACTTACGGTAACGAGAAAGAAACAATACAAAACTAATATGCATGTTTTCTTTAAAAAGAAAATGTGAGAAGAGGTTCTGATGAAGGCTGCGATCTATCCCGGAAGTTTTGATCCGGTGACATACGGACACATAGATGTGATAAAAAGAGCCGCCGAAATGTTCGATGAACTCATCGTCAGCGTGCTGGACAACAAGGCTAAAACTCCATTGTTTTCAGTAGATGAACGTGTTAAAATGTTACAGGATGTGACCAAAGAAATCAGCAATGTCAAGGTGGAAAGCTTCTCAGGTCTGCTTGTTGATTATGCCGGAAGAAAAAACGTGCATGTCAGTGTGAGAGGACTCCGGGCGGTCACAGATTTTGAGTATGAACTTCAGATCGCACAGACGAACCGCCTTCTTTCCAAGGGGAAACTTGATACTATATTCCTGACAACAAGTCTGGAGTATGCATATCTCAGTTCATCGAGTGTGAAGGAGATAGCGTCATTTGGCGGGGATATTTCACTATGTGTACCACCACTGGTCGCTGACATGATCCACGAGAAATTCAAGGACACGGATATGACCACAATTATTGAATAAAGAGAGGTAAATCGGTGTTATGGCAAACAAACTGGAACGTCAGATAGATGAGATCATTTCGTATGTAGACAGCTCCAAATATATCACTTTTTCTTCTTCGAAGATCCAGATCGACAAGGAAGAGCTTATTGATATGCTCACCGAGCTCAAGAACAATATGCCCGACGAGATCAACAAGTACAGGAGAGTTGTCAATGACCGCGATAAGATCCTGGATGAAGCAAAACGCAAGGCTCAGCAGCTTGTTGATGAAACGGAAGTCCGGACTAATCAGATGGTGACAGATCAGGAAGTCATGAAGCAGGCTTATGCGCGTGCCAATGAGATAATGAGTCAGGCTACACAGACAGCTCAGGCAACTACAGATCAGGCAATAACAGATGCCAATAATTACAGGCTCGCTGCAGTTCAGTATATGGACAATATGCTCTCCACTCTGGAGCAGCAGACAACAAAGTGCCAGCAGCAGACGAATGCATCTTATAACCAGTTCGCACAGCTTGTGCAGAATTACATGGAGCAGATCCAGGGCAACCGCGCTGCTCTCCGTCCTGAAGCTCAGCAGCTCACAGGAGTTATCAATCTTGCTCAGGAAGGTAATGAAGGACAGAGGGAGTCAACAGTTTCAGAATCGACAATGACGGCTCCGCTCCCGTCGGAAATGCCGAATGACACAGCGAGCATGGGAACAGCTGGAGATTCAACAAATACTGACCTGAATCTTGATGGTGTATAAAGTTCAGACTTCTGTTTATAAAAGCTTGAATAACAGAGGATCGATCCTCCTATAGGGACCGATCCTCTTCTTATAATCCGAGAGAATAATATGAGGTAAAACAGTGATATCATTTCCGGGAATCAGCGGCGTTAAGGCCGTTCTGTTCGATCTTGACGGGTCGCTCGTAGACTCAATGTGGATGTGGCGCTCAATAGATGAGGAATATCTCGGAAGGTTTGGAATAAGCGCACCTTCTGATCTTACAGAAGGGATTGGCGGCCGCAGTATCTATGAGACGGCACTGTACTTCCGGGAGAGATTCGGTATTACAGACAGCCCGGAAAAGATGATGACTG